>NZ_JACHYW010000005.1:0-280499 GCF_014193145.1 Rhizobium sp. BK060 | reverse complement strand
CGATCTCCAACCATTCCGTTCCGCTCCTATCGATGAAGGAGCTTATCTCACGGCCCCCATCACAAAAGAAAAGGTGGGCTGTTCGTCGCGCTCACAGACATTCGAGCGGGCCGGTGTTCCGATCAGCCGCGGCGCTCTCGCTCACTGGGTGATCGGCTCAAGCGAGAAGCATCTGCACCGCATCTATGATGCCCTGAAACTGCGGTTGCGATCGCAGCCTCTCATTCATGGCGATGAGACGACGGTCCAAGTCCTCAAGGAAAAGGACAAGGAAGCCACCAGCACGTCGTACATGTGGGCCTATCGCAGCAGCGAGGATAGTGACGAGCCGATCGTGCTTCTCGACTACCAGCCCGGCCGCGGTCAGATCCACCCGCAGACCTTCCTTGGTGACTACCAAGGCATACTCGTCACTGATGGCTATACAGCCTGGCGCACATTGAATGGCGCAACCCATGTCGGATGCATGGCGCATTCCCGGCGGCGCTTCGTCGAGGCCCTCAAAACCAGGAAGAATGGAGGCGGACCGCCGGAACAGGCGCTCCGGTTCTTCGAGCAGCTCTACCGCATCGAAAAGCAGGCAAGAGACAAAACCCCAGATGCCGGGGAGACGACGGCTGACTGCATTCGCCGTTTCCGCCAACAGCACAGCCTGCCTGTTCTGAATGCTCTAAAGGTGTGGCTCGACAATATCGCGCCAAAGGTCGTGCCGGATACAAAGCTCGGCGAAGCCGTGTCCTACACCCTGAACCAATGGGATTACCTGACGCGTTACACCAGCGACGGCACGATGCCGATCGATAACAACATCTTGGAACGCGAGATCAGAGTTTTTGCCACCGGAAGAAAATCGTGGCTGTTCAGCGATACCGCTGACGGAGCCAGGGCCAGCGCCGTGATCTACAGTCTCATGCTGACTTGCCGCGCCTGCGGCGTCGACCCGCTCGCCTGGCTGCGCCACGTGCTCACAGAGTTGCCGCAGCGGGGCGAAGCGGCCGAAATCGGCGACCTGCTGCCGTTCAACTTCTCCAAGACTACTGCGGCCGGATAGAGCCGGATCTCGCTACCAATGCGCGCACGTTCATCGGTCTTGCCGTCGTCAATGCGCATCGAAAATCGCGCTTACTAACAAGCGACCGGGCAAACTTAAAAACGAAATATTGCAAAGAGCGAGGCCGCTGGTGCGTGACCTTGTCATCGTTTCCGACAAATATTCTAGTTGGACGCCAATTGCGTCATTACTAGAATGTTCGCGCACGTTTGCAACAAACCCCGAGCATATGCCAAACACTGCGACCACGGCATCGTTGCTGGTAGCCGCTGCGGCAGGCCACATGAACGACAATATGGGTTGGGTGTTATGCTTCCACAAGAATGGATTTGTTGTGCCATTGCAGTTTAGCGAGGTGTTGCTCTATAGGTCCAAAGGAATATGAGGATACCTGAGTTGAACACCGACTTTCATTCCGGACTGAAGCTACGCGCCCACCTTCCGAGTGTCACTTTCCTGTCGCTGATCTTAATTTGTCTCCTGTTTCCGGACTTTGGACGGGTTTATGACGTAGTTCGCGGGTGGGCGGACCAATCGCTCTATATGAGAATTTTGGATGATGTGGATGCGGGGCGAACGGGAGAGGCGCTAAAATACCAGTATATGGGGCCCACCTATATTGCGTTCGTCCAGGCGATCAAGAACTTGGTTGGTTTGGATTCTGTTGGCGCATTAGTGATTCTTAACAAGCTATCCATCGTGCTGGGGATAACTTTTCCAGTGTTCGTTCTGGGTATTCTAAAGCGATCCTCGCGAATGCAGGTCGCAGGTACATTCATCCTCTTTCTGACTTTCGTTTTTTCCACACCATTCCTCTATGCCTCTACGGTCCCGTGGTCGCACTTCCTACTCGGTGCATTGGGTTCAACATTCCTGGTAGCTCTTAGTTTCAGGCTTAGCATACTTTGTGCGTTTATATTGGGCGCGCTGCTAGGGCTTATCGCCACTGTCAGAATGTTCGAGTTGTACAGTATTGGAATCATGATCGCGCTATACTTTGCGATTTGGCTTGCCACTCATACAAGAGAGTTGTTGGCCCCAAAGGTCGGACTACTACTCGGCGCAGCTGTAATCGGATTTGGGCTTGCCTATGTCAGCCATTCGCTTGAACTGGGCGAATTGAGCGTGTTCCGACAGTATTCTGCGGATGGAACTGGTGGAGGAATGTCTCACGAAGCATTCGGCGGTTCGGTGCTTCGACTGCAGGATATACCTGTAAAACTGGTCCAGTTCTTTATCGATCCTTGCTACTATTCTTATTGCGAAGCCGTTGATTATAAAAAGTCAACTATGCTTGTATCGGCTGAGGACATTGGCTTTAGCAACTGGAGGCTTCCGTTTATTCTTCAGATCCCGTTTTATGCGGCAGCGCTTATTGCCGGACTCGGGCTCCTTGGACGGCGGCCAAGTCTCGCCAAGCATGTCTTTACTGACCCAGTGTTGCTAATTGGCCTAGGGGTAGCAGTCGGCGTGCCCGTCGGCTACGCAGCCTATATCATGGGCGGAAGCTTTCAGTTGCAGTTCGGCTTTATGCGGGAAATGTTCTTCCCGACATTGGCGCTACTCGTATGCCTACTACACCTGTTGGCGCGAGATTATCTCTCGACAAGGGAGAAGACTGCCTTGGTCGCGGCTGTAGCATTTATATCGATAATCGGGCTTCAGGTGCTTCCGTATTTTTTCGGGTTCCCGCGTCTAACAGATCAACACATCGCCTCTCTGAACACCAAAGAAAACTGCAGCGGAGCAGATTGCTCCATTGCGGTCGAATATTTCAATCCATTGGGGAGGCAGATCAACATACCTTTTGATCGCTTGGCTTATGTCCAAATCGGCTGCGCATATGGCAGTACAGTGGAGAGCGACATCGTCGATCTATCTTCGTTCAGGTTCCCGAAGTTCAACTGCCAAAGCGGAAGCTTGGTATCGGCGATGTCGACAACTGCCGGTACAGCGCGATTGGTGAAAGACTATCGAGCCGGGGGAGTTGCGGTAAAAGATGTTCGCATTCCGATTGATGGAACTGTCAAATTTCAAATAGACGGGATAGATCCACTGGCGATGTATAGCCGCGGATGGTCGACCCTGGAACCTCAGGGCATCTGGTCGACGGCCGAGAATGCTACGGTTGGCCTCATCAATAGAGAGGAGATAGACCAATCCGCCGTGTTTCTGCGAATAAATTACACGCCCTTTCTTCCTCGCGAAAGCGATACAAGCGAATTTGAGATAACAGTCAATGATAGACTGTTGGCTTCTCGTAAACTTCGCGGACCAGCATCACCTCGGTCGGACAAAATCGAGGTCCCCTCTGAACTTATCCGGAACGGAGTAATAGACATCAAGTTCCATGTCTCACCGCTTCTATCGCCATCCGAATTCGGAGCCGCCGATACCAGAAAGCTTGGTATTATGCTAGAAAGTATCAAGCTGCAAAAAACGTCTGATGAATGAAGCCAGTGGTGTCCATTATTTTAGTTAAATCGCTCGATCGCGATCGTCGGTGCTAACCTATTGATCTATTCAAAACCAGTAGATCGCACCCGTCGAAGTGATCGACTTTATACTCCTGAGAGAGTTCCGCCGTCAGAGATATCGGCATTCGCCAGCCTAGCCTGAGCTTTAGGACGCTCGGAGGGTAGCGATATAAGTAATACCCGTCGCCGACTGAGGGAAGTTGTGTTTAACAACATCCCATCCCAATCCGTCGAGAAGGTCCAGCAAATAGTTCTCGCGAAAACACAATTCCAGCCATCCGTATTTGCGTATGCAATAGACTGCTTGGCCGCCCGGATTGATTCCCCATGGGTACGGGAGGGCGTTATTTATTGCTTCTCCTGCGAGAACCAGTTTCCCCCCGACTTTCAAAACTGCTGGGATGCTCTTCAGTAGACGCACATGATCGGCGCAGTGATGGAAGGATTCAAAGAACAGCACGGCGTCGAATTTTTCGTCCAAAGTCTCAATGTCAAAGAAAGTCCCTTGTTTTGGGCGGATCGGGACGTTGAGCATTTTCGCCTGGAGATTGACCATGTCGACGAATTTTTTCTCAATATCGATTCCTGAGACGTCATAGCCCATTCGCGCCAATTGGAGCGAGGTATTGCCCCAGCCGAATCCCATTTCAAGGATCCTGGAACCTGATGCTAACTTCATTGACTGGATCACATGTCCAATCGCCATCAACTGTTCGCCAACGACATGCGGATCTCTGGTCGCGTAGGGAAATGGGACCGAGGCAAGATCCTGGTTAAGGAAGGTGGAAGCCTCGTTCTTGGTGGCGTAGTCTTGGTTCGCTATTGATCGGTATGTCTCCATAACCCAGTCCATGTAGACGTGGGATGATGGATCGGCACTAATTGCTGGAAGATCGACCCAAAATGAATTGGTTTCTTTGAGGTCATTGAACGTGTCCGACTGCGCCAATTCATCGATGCGGTTCATCTCGGCGTCAAGTTCAGATAGCTGGATTTTCCTGCCGGGGTAAGGCGCTTGTAGAGCGATGTATTCCGGCGATTTCATGATCGATGCTCGAAAATCCGCCTCTGTCAGATGGGCTGCAAGGTGCGCCTGCACGTCCGCTTCATCCGCCGGCTTCCGTCGCAATAATTCTTGGTAAGATGCCAGCAGTTCTTCACGAGTGAAGGTCTTTTTGGCTGTTTTGGCTCTTATCCGTGCGAACATTTAGCGGCTAAATCCCTTCGGCTTCCAGCTCCAAGACTTCTGTCGAAGCCATACACGATCTCGACTTCCATCACAATCCGGAGACCACTATCTCTGACTGATCCAATCAAGCTCCGCCGCTCGACGCCTCGTCACATCTTCACTTCGTGACTGCTTAAGATCGCTTCTTTTACAAATAAACGCCCAAAACCAACCGCTCACGATGCTTGGGGAAGCAGCTAAAAACGGTACTGGGCCTTGGCGAAAAGGAGACCACGGAAACGTTAGGGCTTCACTCGACAAACCACTGAAGCGTTTTTATTTTCATAAAATACTTACCGGAGGGAGCCCTTATTCTTTCACTCCGTAAGCAGAGCGTAGATTGCGTATTACCAATTCGCACAAAGCAACAATCGCGTCTCCAAGTATCGTCACTAAGCGATGCCCCAGCGCGATGACTGTGGCTGACGACACAGGGTGCCCCGCAAGATTTAGGCCCATTATCATGACCGCCTCCCTCACACCCAGCCCTCCTGGAGCGCCTGGCACCACGAACCCGATCAGCCACGCGGCTGCTCCGATACCCATCAGGTCCCAAACGTCGAGCGAAATGGAACCGGTGCTGTAAGCCAAAGTGAGAAGGATGAGCCCGTTTCCGGCAAAAAAAAGAGCGTAAAGAAAAAAGGCTTCGATGGCGACCACCGTTGCGCGGAGACCGACATCCATTGCCTTAAGGCGTAACGTGAAGAAAATGATGATGGCCGCAACAAGCAAGGCTATACCAGTCGATGCAGTCGCGAATTGAGTAGAATCTATACCGAATCGAGCAAGCGCCTTGCTCATTACCGGAGCGGAGAAGGTCGCAGCGACCGTACCTGCCGCGGATGCGATGATCGCCACTTCCCCGACTTGAGCAAATGCCAATGCCGCATTCGAGGCGCCTGCCTTCTTTGCAGCGGCGAAACGTCCGACCATATGCAAGATATTGCTGGGAAAATATTTGTAGATCTGGGTTCTGCCGAAAATCGCAAGTGCTTGTCCGATTCCCAACGGAACATCACCCGCTGCGGCCAGCAATCGATACCATGCCAGCCCGACCAGTTGCAGAGCAACTGCATATAGTATCGCGCAGACCGCAACCGCCACTAAGAAGTCAGGCGATGCGACCTGCCCGCGAAGATCCCTTAACGAATGGTAAAGAGCGTTTCCAACAAATACAAGCGCTCCCATGCCGGTCAACAGACCGGCAGCACGAAGCGCCCGGCCTCCACCGGGCCACCAGGAATTTACGGCCGTCTTCAGACTATTCACAACGACAAAGAACCATCGTCCAAGGAAGCGGCCTTCGCACCTCTACGACATTCATTGTTTTCTCAAGTAGCTTGATGAAGCTGCTGGATGACCAATGCTGAATGTGCCCCGGCGTATTTCCGAATGCTTTAAAGTATTTACCGCGCGCCAGATTCAGAACGCGCCAGATTGGCTCTCGGGGAACACTGATAATAAGATAAGGCTTAGCTAGCGACCGCAAGACGGACAAAGCACGTTCAGTTTCCGGAACATGCTCCAGAACCTCGCAACATACGACAAGCTCAGTCGACGCCTGCTCGGGCGTCAGATCGAATAAAGACCGCACGTCAAATTTCGCTTCAATTCCGCGTTCCGCGCATTGCGCGTTCGCCTCATCGACACTCACCCTCTCGAGATCGCTGCCCCGCACATCCCAGCCACGATCGTGAAGCCGCAGCGAAAGATTGCCCTCACCGCAGCCAACCTCATATGCACGGCGCGTGCCGGCGATTTCGGTGAGCTCGTCAAAACTCTGCAAAAAACCATTCATGAGATAGCGGGCAATCGGATTCCTCGTATGATATTTGTCGTAGTAGTTGCCCGGAATGTTCTTGTAGACTACTGACGCCTCAGTCATCACTTTAACCCGCCGTTTTCATTTGATTTGGTGTTATTGCCACATCTTTGTTGACGTTTCGAAATACTACCCCAGAATCGCGCGGATCGAGCTCTTTCTGGAGCTGTCTCACTCTGATTTCCTCAAGCAGTATCCGATTCACGGAGATTAGCTCGGCCAGAAAGCCACTCATCAAAAAGATACCTGACAAAGCAAGTAACGCGCCGGAGAGAACGAGCGACTGAACGTTCCCCTCACCAATCCCAATCATGTAGTGGTAAAAAAAACGTCCGATCATCAGCAAACCGGGCGCAGCTGTAACGGCCGAGCATAGAGCAAAGAAGCGCATCGGGCAGTAGACGATAAATATCCGTATAACCGTTACGATTGAGCGCCAGACATAACTAGAAATGCTTTTCACGAGCCTTGAGGGCCGCAAATAGCCATTCACTCTGATGGGCACCGACATGATCGGAATGTCCTTGCGACCAGCCTGAATGATCGTCTCAAGCGTGTAAGTATAGGGGCTGAACACATTCAGCCTGATCGCAGCATCCCGATGGATGGCCCGAAATCCGCTAGGCGCGTCGGCTATCACCGTGTCGCTCGCGACTTTGACAACCCAACTTCCGAATAGTTGGAGAAATTTCTTAATCGGAGAGAAATGTTCAATTTCAGTGATCGGACGCGCGCCAATCACAATCTGAGCCTTGCGCTCCACGATGGGGCGCACCAAATCGGGAATGCAAGAAGCGTCGTACTGATTGTCGGCATCGGTATTGACGATGACATCAGCGCCGAGCTTGAGGGCAGCTTCCAACCCCGCCATGAAGGCACGCGCGAGACCATGGTTATGCGGAAGTGACACAATGTGGTCGACGCCATGAGCTCTTGCTATCTCCACGGTGCGATCTGTTGATCCGTCATCAATTATGAGCCACTCGACAACGTCAAAGCCCGGCACAGATCGTGGAAGGTCCCCGAGAGTAATTGGAAGGGTCTCCTCCTCGTTCAGACACGGAATTTGAATAATCAGCTTAGGCATAGTCTCTCTCTTTTAAGATCGTCTCGCAGACAAGACCGAACAGACTGCTACTGGCGAACAACTTCGGCTACGGCAATTTGAAACCGATCGCAACCTTTCGTTTGGGTTCTTGAACAGGATAGCTAGCGCTTACATGTCAGCTGCAGCATTTTCGCAGTATTAGGCCGCAGTCCAGATTGCATTCGGCGGCGGCAAGATCACTTTGCAGGCAACACCTCATAGAGATCTGCGTAGGAACGGCACATCCGCTCCGCGGTAAAGTACTTTTCGTAGCGCGCACGTGCATTGATTCCGAAAGCGCGAGCCCTTGCTTCATCCGTATGAAGCAGCAGCATCGCCTCGCTCAGCGAGTTCGCATCATTCGCGTTGACGACGAGACCAGTTTTCTCATTCTGGTTCACAAAGGTCGTGCCGGTTCCAATCTCGCAGCTGACCATCGGCTTTCTGAACATAGCCGCTTCAACCAACGACAAACCAAACGCTTCCGAACGCAAGTGGGAGGGAAAGACGAAGCCTCTGCTGAGCTCGAGAAGCGCGGATTTGTCTGCATCCTGCAATGCCCCAAGAAAATGGACGTTTTCCAGGCTGCGCTCCCTGGCATAGGCCCTCAACTGCGCCTCCATAGGCCCCTCCCCAATAAGCACGATATCAAGCTTAGTCTGCCTTGCCGCCTCCAAGAGTATGTGGACACCCTTGTAGTAGCGTAAAACGCCCACAAAGAGGAAAAACGGTTGTGGAAATCGCTCTCGCCAACGTGCCTTCACGGTCTCCGACGCGCGTGGATAGTCTCGCTCGTCAAGTCCAAGCGGGATGACTGTCGTCTTGGCTTTATGGTGTTGCAGTACTTCGCTGGTCGCCACATAGTTCGGAGACGTGGCCACAATCCTGTCAACACTTGCCAGAAAGTGATGCATAAGCGGTTTATAGAGTTGCAGTAGCACCCGCTGCTTCACGATATCTGAATGATAGGTCACGACCGTCGGCTTTTTTAGCCGCGAGGTGAGGTGAACAATGTCCATAACCGGCCACGGAAAGTGATAGTGCACAATGTCAGCCTTTTCGCTGAGTTCTCTAAATTTTCCGAAGACCTCACGCGAAAAGCCTGTTGAAGCGAATTCAAAGTCAAGCTTGGCCTTGTAAGCCGAGTGCCCGTCAAACTCTCGACTGTTCTGCTGCGGCGTCTTGCTCAGCGAGAGCACGTCCGATTGAATGCCGTACTCGGCAGTTCCTTTGGCGATTGCATGTATCGTCCGCTCGACCCCGCCAAAAGAATCAGGCCAGTAGGTCTTGAAGAAATGTAAAACCCGCATCTCACTCCAATGCCGGGTCATGTAGGTCGCCGGTCTTCGCTCTGCCCAGATCTTTCCATGTCAAAGCAGCCGTCAGCTTGCTAGCCTCCCCGGGGCATAGGAGGCATGAGATGGCTGCGGTCGGAGCCCCATATAAACAAAGACATGGAAAATAGTAGCCCCCGATGCAAGCACAAGAAATGATCTTAAACAGGTAAGGTTGCCAAAGTCCGGCATCTATTGCGCGCATGAATGGCCAATCGCTACCTACGCGGACCTAACCCAGTCTCAGAAAATTCCAGGCTCTGCTAAACCAAGCTCGGTCAGCGCAGAGAATTTTATTGTTTCCAGAATCGCAACGTTTAATTAGCGTGTCTGGCATTCGAGGTTTGAAACAGTCATGGCAATTCAGCAGTTCTTTAGTCAGTTCTGGGCGAAAAAAGACTCACGCACGCTCCCATCGTTCGTCTGCAAGGCGGAACATTTCGATAGTAGCTGGTATCGGCGATGGGCATTGCGCATCGCGAATGGCGACCCCGATCTTTACCGTTTTGGTGATGATTTTGCCAAGACGTTCGCCAAAGTATGGGAGGCGATGCAATTTGAGGGAAAATCTCCTCGCTATCGCCACCGCAAGATGTGGGAATGGTGTGCTATTGCTCAGGTTCTCGATGAGCGAGGGCAACTCCAACCAGGTAAGCGTGGTTGCGGATTTGCCGTTGGGTATGAGCCGTTAGCATCCTTATTTGCTACAACCGGGGCTGAAATTTTAGCCACCGATCTACAGCCTGCGCACACAGATATGTGGGCGGCAACAGGACAACAGGTGGCATCGGTCGATCAAATCTTTTGGCCTAATCTAATCGACCTTGATAGCTTTAGAAGTAAGGTACGCTTTCAGTCGGTTGACATGCGTGATCTATCCGTGCTCCCCGAGCGCAGCTTTGACTTCGTTTGGAGTTCATGTTCGTTGGAGCACTTAGGTTCTCTGGAAGCCGGCTTGACGTTTGTAGAACGGGCGACGGACTTGTTGAAGCCCGGAGGCGTCGCGGTCCACACCACAGAATTTAATGTATCTTCGCGGGAAAACACAATTGAAGCTGGGGACAACGTTCTCTACAGAGAGACTGACTTGCGTCAATTGGAGAGGCGCTTGCGCAATCGGTGCGCGACCTTGCACGAGCTGAAATTCGACGTCGGCCACGCAGAATTTGACCGAGACTATGACAGGCCACCTTACTACTCCAGCGGGCGTCACCATGTGAAATTGGATATTGGTGGGTTCGTGTCAACCTCAATACTGCTGGTGATAAGCCGGCAATCCTAATTTAGGAGCAGCGGCGCTTGCTTGATGCCACGTTGGATCCTGAGCCAACGCGGTGAATTATCGTTAGAATTGGGGACGCCTTCTTAGTTGAAGTGAGGCTTCGAGCCCGGATACTGGTGTACTGTTATCACCCACGAGGGCGCCGGACGCGACTATTTATTGAACATCGAGAGGTCTGACTTTCGATATCTATTGACGAGTAGCATGATCATTGCGCCATGTACCTTGAAGGGGTTCTGATCAGTTTTGATCAATGGTTCCGCTTGTCGTGGTTTAGTTCAATCGGTGACTCAATCGGTGACTGAGACGCTGATGCGCGCCGAGCGACCACCTCATTGACGCCAGGCTACTCCTCGGTCGAACGAGCAAGTTCGCTTCGAATGATCGAGTAATATAGCCGGAGAGTTGGAATGGCAGTCTCCAGTCTGTCGAAGACGGGATCGAGGGGCGTTAACGTTCTATCATATTTCCCCAGGAGAAATGCAGCGTGCATTTCGAGATCTTCCGGTCGGGCGCTTTCGATGATTGTAAAGACAGGCGACGGTACCGTTCTGCCCTTTACGACAATACGGTCAAGCTCGACCACAGTGTAACGCCCGTGGACAAGCCGCGCGGTCTCCTCCCCGAGCAGAATAGCCACCCCGTAGTTCTTCGATGCTCCTTCAAGCCGTGAGGCGAGATTGACCGAGTCGCCGAGACACGAATAATCGAAGCGCCGGTTCGACCCCATGTTGCCGACGACACATTCACCCGTGTTGATGCCAACGCCCATCTTCAGCACATGCAGAGGTGCGCCGCTTGCTTTGGCTTCTGATTCAAGCTCCTTGTTAAGCTTTCCAATAGCGGTCTGCATTGCAAGCGATGCTTGAACAGCATGGAGCGCGTGCTTGGGGTCATCGAGCGGAGCGTTCCAAAATGCCATGATGCAGTCGCCCATGTATTTGTCGATCGTACCTCCGTGATCCATGACGATATCGGAGAGCGGCGTCAGCAGTCGGTTGATCAAGCCCGTCAGCCTTTCCGGATCGTCCTTCATCGTTTCGGCAATCGTCGTGAAGCCACGGACGTCGGAGAAGAGGACCGACAGCGTTCGTCTTTCTCCGCCGAGCTTCAGTTGCGACGGATCGTCAGAGAGCTTTTTGACGAGATCGGGCGAAATGTACTGCGAAAACGCTCGGGTAATGCGTTGCTTGTTCCTGCGCTCCTCCGCAAAATCGAAAGCCGCTTGTCCGAAGGCGACGGACACAAAAGCGACGGTCGGCCCTAACGGAGATACGAAAAAATGGTCGAAGCGTAGACCCGCATAGGAGAGCAGCGCGAATGCGCAGATCGCGACGACAGTTGCTAATAGTGTCAGCCAACCGGTGGATTTCCAAACAGTTGCTGCAGCCAGCGCGGCCGCAAGCAGGACGAAGCCGACAAAAGGCACGCCGCCCGTGCGGGTGATAGACATCCGCTGGCGAAGATTATCATAGATCGTTGCCTGGATTTCGACGCCAGCGGTAAGCTTGCCCGTATGCATGGTGTACGGTGTGGCAAAGGCGTCAGCGCCCCCCTTGTCTATCTCCGGCGCATTCTGGAGGCTGAGACCGACCAGGACAATGCGATCCTTGAAAGTGCCCTCAGGAAGGAAGTTCTTCGGGTCGAGGGCCTGATAGTAGGAGACGGTTGGATAGCTACGCGCCGGGCCGAATGTCTGGATCATTGAGTTCGACGGGATCGTGTCAACATCATTGCCGGCAGCCCGCAGAAGCGTGACGGCAAAGCCGTCTTCGTAAGGGGGAATCGTCCGGAAGACGCCGTCCCCACCAAGCTCGATCGAGGCTATGCCCGTGCGAGCACCGGCTGCCGTCAGTTGAGGCAGTGGGGTCGCTCTCACCAGCTGATCGGCTTGCGGGGTCTGGATGAGCGTCTCGTCGCCGGCAAGTATCACATCCGGGCCCACTGCAGCAGTGATCGCCGCATCGTTTTCGACTGACGAGGGCTCCGCCATGATGATATCGAGGCCGATCACCTTTGCGCCGGCTGCTCGTAGTTGTCGGATCAATTCGGCATGCAGGCTGCGCGGCCAAGGCCACTGCGCATTGATTGCCGCAAGGGAAGGCTCGTCGATCGCGACAATGACCGGCCCATCCTCCGGCGGCGGCAGGTCGTCGACCGTCGACAAATAGTCGAAGGACTTCAGCTCCAGCAGCGGCCACGCCGGCAGGCGCGAAAGCAGGGAGATTCCGATGAGGGTCACCAGAATGAGGACAAGCAGTCGTAGGCTCCGGCTGCTGAATGGCCAGCCGAGAGATTCTCTAGATTGACCAGGGGTCGGGGCCTTGTTCATCAGAATCGAACTTTGAAAGTGCCCTTTACGGCACGACCCCAGCCAGGAACGCCCGGGGTTATTTCAAAATCCTCGTCGAGCAGGTTGAACGCTGCCACTTCAAGAGCAAAACGCTTGTCGAACGGTTCCCAAATCATGTTGGCATCAAGCGTCCAAAAGTCATCAAGCTCTGTCCCGATGTCGTCGCCGTCTCGTTTGCCGATATAATTGGCGGCGATTGTCGCTTTCACCTTTGCTTCATTGACCCAAGTGAGCGCGACTTGGCCTGAGTTGCGCGGGATGAACGGAAGTGCCCCGCCAAAGTTGGCGCTTGTTTCATCCTTGTTTTCCGATTCCATGCGGGCGTATGTTGCTGAAAGACCGAACCCATTCCCCAGCGCAAAATTTGCCGTGATGCTTGCCCGATCAATGCTCCCCCTGTCCAGGGGTAGGCTATCAATCGCGGGCAGCGCCGTCAGCGGCAGCCCGATCGTCAGATCATGCAATTCCTGGTGCTGATAGCTCATGGACGTGAAGAACTTATCGGTCCATTGGGAATCCCATTGCAAGGCCACGGTATCGACATAGCCATCGATCCCGACGGCAATCTGATTTGGCTGCAGTCCGACAATGCCGATCGGGGCAAGTGTCGGTACGCCTGTTTCGACGCTCTGGCGCATGAACGCAGCGCGCAGCCACTGATTCTCGACCGGAGCCCAAGCGACACCCAATCGTGGCTCCAGACGACTGACGTCAACACCATCTCCATCCAGCCGCGTGGCATGCAGGGCATATTCTGCCGTCAGGTTTGGCGTAATCTCGTGCAGCAGGTCTACGTAAGCACGGGTCAGATTTGTTCGACTGGACGCTTCGTTCGGGCCGTCCGTGATATCGGGCACAAACACCGGGACCAGCTCGTAAAGCTCGTTGAAGGTGCTGCTGTGAGTATCAATCCATCCTGCCTCGATACCGTATCGCCAAGTCAGGCCGTCGTCCGCGCCCAGGCTGTGGCTGACGGCGGCAACGTAACTCTTGGAGGACAGGCTTTGCCGCGTTTGTCCAAACGGCAGCAGGTCTGGAGTGGTGGCCCCGAATATCGGTGATTGATCGAATTCGAAGTCACTCGTGCTCTCCGAGTTCACGTCTGAATAAAGAAGCGCCGCGTTCACGATATTTCGGTAGCCGAAGGTGTGGCTCCAGCCTATGCCGCTGTTGAGGTTATCCAGACTGTTGTGCTGACTGCGATAGAGCGGCAATTCCGGCGGTGCTAGCGGCACCCCGAAGAGAGGGATGAAGAGCTCGGCGTTAAGCCGGATCGAAGGCGATGGATCGAGCGTCAACGAATTCAGGTCAAAATCGCTGCGGGTCCGGTTGACGAACGCGACCACCCGATCCTCTGGCGTGAGAGTGGCCGTGAGGTATCCGTTGGCGTTCAGCAGTTTGGTCTCGGTCGAAAAACTGCCAGAGTTGGGATAGCTTCCCTCAGCGGGTATTTCCTCCCACTCGAAATTGCCGAGGAAGCTGATCGGTATCGTCTGGTTGGCAAAGCCCTGGACCTCGGCCTCACCAATGCGTCCCGTGTGACCGCCGACGCTATTTACGCCGCCGCCAACAGAGCCTTCAATAAACGGTGTGCGCAGCAACGTGGCCGATCTCGACCGGCCTGACAACATGTGCGGGTCGAGCAGCAGTCCTTGAAAAAGCGACGAAAAGCTCGTTGCATTGCTCGTGTTTTCGATCACGCTGTCGCCGAAGGTGATTGCATTCTTGAACGGATTAATACTGCCCTTAAGCGCCTGATCCACAAAGCCGCTGCCTTCGAACGGATCAAAAACCGCATCGCCATAATATCGCCCCCAGGCATCGAGCCCCTGCAGACGAAAGGCGTTGTTGAGCGTAGAGCCGGCATCCTGGTTGGCACCGAGTGCACTGAAATCTCCCCCGCGAGCGCGTGCCCGCCTTAAAAACTCCTGGGCGTTTGCGATCGCTCCATCAGCGTCGTAGTCATCAATGGCAACTGCGGTTCGAAATGCCGAGATGACGGGATCGTTCTTGTCCAGTCGATCGGCATTCTCGACAGCCTGATTGGAAGGATCCCGATCGCCTCGTTCATAATGGCCTGCCGCCAGCATGAGCTGCGCTTGCGAATAGCCCGGATTGGCCGTCGATGCGGCGAGAAGGTCCTCGATCGCCTTGTCCCGTTCGCCCGATTGGAGATAGTAACGTCCACGGGCAAGAAGGGCGACGTCAAAGGCTGGATCGGCGGCCAATGCCAGGTCGATCTCGCGTCTTGCTTCCTTCATGCGTGATTGATCAAGATAAAGGATGGCAAGATTGGCGTGGCTGATCGGATCGTCCGGATCGAGTTCAATCGCCTTCTTGAGGGCAGCCTCCGCCTCACGGCTCGCCCCCCGGGCATCCTGAAGCAGACCGAGATCGTTCCATGCCATCGACGAGCCCGGCGCCACTTTGATGGCGTTGTTCAGGTCTTCAAGTGCGCCGTCGAGGTTTCCCTCGAAGTCGGCGCGCACGCGAGCACGGGCCTGCAACCCATCAGGATCCGTGGGATCGATCGAAAGCGAACGCTCGATCGCCTCGCGCATCTGGACCTGGTCGTTGATCAAGATGGCAAGCTGTGCGCGCAGAGCCGGCAGCGACGAATCGCTCGGATAACGCGCTTCCGCCTCTTTCATGATTTTGATGGCGGCGGGAATGTCCTCGAGGAAGCCGGCGGTATAGGCCTTCATCACCGCTGCGTAGGGACCGATAATGGTCGCTGGCGGCTTCTCCACATGATCGGGATCGCGTAGCGAGCGCGAATAGTAGCCTCCATAGGCGGCAATGCTGCGGCGCGCAGGATCGAGTGCCGGCTCAGCCCGCGAAAACAGTTTTGCCGCATCGTCGTAGCGTTTTTCTGCGCCCGCGATCAGGGCTTCGATCAGATCGGCGCGGGCGCGTTGGCTGGCTGAGAGCTTGAGTGCCCGAGCTCTCGCCAACGACTTGAGCGCTTGCTGACGCCCATCGAACGACATCTGCACTTCGGCAAGTGTCAGCCAGTCCTCTGACGTTCTTGCTTCCGGTGCCTTGGCTTCGATGCGGCTGCGTTCGGATCGCATTTTTTGCATCGGCAGCGGCGAAGCGGGCATGAACGTAAAGCCGCTGCGCAGTGTCAGATAAAACAGCATCTGCTGGCGATCGTCAGGGGCAACGATGACCAGCTTGCGCGGTGCCTGCCCAATCGTCGCGACCGCCCCTTCCCCCTGTGCGACCTCGACACTGCCATGCTCGTTCTTGAGCTCGACCCGCCCCTCGAGCACAATCAGCGAGGTCTGGTCGCCCTTGACCGTCAGCGTCCAGTCGGTCCCGCGAATGGCGGCGGCTGCTGCCGGCGTCTCCACTGTCAGTCCCTGACCGCCGCGCTGCGCGCGTGCCCACATCGTGCCGGATTGCAGATTGAGAACCGTCTCGCCATCGGCAGCCATCTGTTTCACCTGCAGCGCGGAATTGCGGCCCAGGCGAACCTGCGTGTGGTCTGCAAACAAGATCGCCAGCTGACCATTGGCATTGGTGCGAAGCACGTCGCCGCCAAGCAGGTCTTGATGCAGGGCGACGTTCTGCCAGCTGGAAAGATCGATGAAGCGGACTTCTTCGCCCGCCTTGCGGTCAATGACCGAGCCTGCAGCCCGCGCAGTGCGCCGAAGAGGCTCCGCCACGGCCGGCTGCGCCAGGCACAACGCGGCCACCACGATCGCCGTGCCCCCGCACGCGTATCTCGCAAATCTACCCCTCATATCGCAAGGATTTGTCTACCTATACTTGAAAAGTCAAGTGGACATCAGAAGGCAGACTTGCTTTGCATGGCAGGTGTAATATCAAGGAAACACTTTGGCACGGGGGTGCGGCGTGAGTGATTTTGAGAATTCCTCGGATTATTTGTTCAGCGTACCTTCGACTGAAGATGTGGGGTCGGAATATCTTGACCACATCAAGAAGATAAACGACATATTTTACGACCAAATCAAACTTTCTGATCAGAAGGCCGCCTATATCTTTACTTTTATGCTCGCCTTTTTAGTAACGTCCAGCGAGGGACGTGAGGTCTTTACCTGGGGTCGCTATGCCCAAGGCTCGCCACAGGGCATACTTCTCTCTGGCGCTTTGGCACTGGCGTCAATCGTTTCTATCCTCTCAGCGATTCTGGTGGTTCTGCCGCGTCACGTGAACTCCTCGACCTCCCTGTTCTGGGGAGCTTGGCCCAAGCATCGTGGTCATTTTCGCGAGGCGGCAACGAAACGCGATAAGGGCTATCTGTTCGAGCAGTATGTCGAGAATGCGGATATCCTTTCGACCATAGCGCGTGGAAAATACCGCTGCGTGAGCTACGCGTTCCGGGCATTGATGGTCACTGTGATCGCCTACATCCTTCTGCTGGTCAGCACTTAGTCGCCGAAAGCAATCGCGACTGGATCGCAACCGGCAAACAAACCGGCGTGCCGTTGGTTGCCGCCCGCGACAGGGTCACCCCCGTCGGCTTATTTCTCTTCGGCAGCGCCGACAGCCCCCGGAAGTCGCCCTCGCCCCGTTCGGTGATCCGACACACTGGTCGCGCTTGAATTCTTTGTTGCTCACGCAACCGCCTGCGCACCAGTGATCTCGACCAGCGATCCGCACATAAAAGCCGCCTCATCTGAGGCCAGAAATGCGACCAGCGCAGCGACTTCCTCAGGCTTGCCAATACGGCCGAATGGTACCAGCTTGTCGAGATCCGCTATCGTCTTCCCGGAACGTCTCACTCCCGCCTCCAACATCGGTGTGTGAATTTCGCCTGGACAGACAGCGTTCACGCGGACCTTGTCGGGCGCGTAGTCACGAGCCAGGTTCTGGGTGAATGCTGCAACCGCAGCCTTGGTCGTGTTGTAGGCGATGTGGTTCGGCGCCGGATAGAGCCCCCATTGCGAGGCTGTGTTGACGATCGCGCCGCCGCCTGCCGCAATCATGTGAGGAAGTGCTGCGCGGCACAGATGGAACATCGAATCCAGATTGACCGTGAAGCTTAAGTCCCAATCCTCGTCGGAGAGTGACAGCAAGTTTCCACGCCGATTGATGCCGGCGTTGTTCACGAGAACGTCCAGCCGGCCTTTCAGTTCGAACGCCCTCGCCACGAGCCCGAAACATTCCTCCTTTTTCGAGATGTCCGCCGCGATCGTCGTGGCGCCGCCCCCGTCAACCTCGATGCTGCTTGCGACCTGCGCGGCAGCCTTGGCGTTTACGTCGGTGACGACGACGAATGCGCCCTCCGATGCCAGCCGACGCGCAATTGCCGAACCGATCCCGCCACCAGCACCGGTAACAATGGCGACGTTGCCTTCAAACCGTCTCATGGAAACTTCCTTCCCTTTATCGAATGTAGCTTCCGCCGTTGACATCCAATGTCGCCCCATTGAGCGACGTCTGGCTCGGGCGCAAAACAAAGGCGACCAGTTCGGCGACCTCGGACGGTGATGCCATCTCGCCGATCGGGATATCGGCGACGGCCTGAGCCTTCCCGTGGGTCGCGATGAAATCCTCCGCCATCTCCGTCCTTACCCAACCGGGAGCGATCGCAACCGCCACCACACCGTCAGCACCGAAGCTTCGGGCTATCGATTTTGTCAGGTTGAGGAGGGCCGCCTTCGTAGCACCGTAAGGCATGGCGTCCGCCGCATATCCGCGCTGTCCGGCGCGGCTCGCCAAATTGACGATGCGGCCGCCGCCATTTGCCCTGAAGTGGCGGATCGCCTCCTTGGAAAGATCTGCCGCGGCGAAGAAATTGATCTGGAACTCCCTCTGCCAGGCGGACCGCCATTCTTCCGCCGATGCGTCGATCAAGATCTCTGTGCGGATTCCCGCGTTATTGACGAGCCCGTGAACACGTCCGACCGCCTCGACAGCCTTCCGCCAGAGCTCAAACGAGCCTTCTGGCGCGGATAGGTCGGCCTCAATAAGCCAGCCGTGTCCCCCGATCCTGGCCAACAGTGCCTCGGCTCCATGTCGGTCTCGCCCAAAGTGAATGATCGGTCGAGCGCCTTCCATGGCGAGGCGCTCGACGATCGCCGCCCCGATACCGCCTGTTGCCCCGGTGACTAGGATGACCTGTCCTTCAAGCGGCTTGGTCATGCCTCGCTCCTCCCTTCAATAGACCGACCTGCGGTCCCCATGTATCAGAGAGCGCGAAGCCGCCGGAGAAGGGATCGTCTTCTGCAAGCCTCAGCTTCGAGCGTCCGTAAACGTAAGCGCGTCCAGTGATACGGGGAAGGATTGCCTTCCGACCGCCGATCTCCGTCTCGCCGATCGCCTCGGCAAGGAATTCCCCGCCGATAATGGAACGCGAGGTCTGCGTATCGCCGACCGCAACAAGGCCTCGTGCGTAGAGCGTTGCCAGATGAGCGGAACTGCCGGTGCCGCAAGGCGAACGGTCGACGCGACCGGGTTGCAGGGTGGTGCACGTCCGGACAGTACCGCCCTGCTCCTGGTCGCGGAACATGACATAGGCGATCTCGTCGACGCCCGGCAGCGTCGGATGCGCCACCTTTACTTGCTCGGCGAGATGGCGCTTCAGCTCGATGCCCGCCTCTGCAAGCTCGCGAGCATTCGCCGGCTCGATGGTCAGGCCGACCTCGGCCACATCAACGAGCGCGTAGTACACACCCCCGAAAGCGATATCGACCTTGATCCGACCCCATGCCGGCGTGTCGATCTCGTGATCGAGGAGTTCCGCGAAGCTTGGCACGTTGTCGAGACTGACGCTTACGCAGCGGCCGTTGTTACACCGGGCTCGAGCGATGATCAGGCCCGCTGGCGTATCCAGTCGGACCGTCGTCTCCGGCTCCTGCATCGGCACGCGGCCGCTTTCAAGGAGCGCTGTCACGACGCAGATGCAGTTGCTGCCCGACATCGGGTGCGCGCGGTCGGCCTGAAGGACGATGAACCCGGCATCGGCATCGGGACGCGTCGGCGCGACAAGCAGGTTTACCGACATGGCAACGTTGGCGCGCGGTTCAAAAGTGACGAACCGACGCAGACTGTCATCGACCGTGTTGATGTGGTTCATCTTATCGAGCATGGTCGCACCGGGGATTTCCGGAGCGCCACTGACCAGGACATGCCCGAGTTCACCCTGGCAATGGACGAGCAGCAGTTCGAGGGATCGATCAAAGCGCATCCTGCGGCCCCCTATTTGATGTACCAGCCCCAGGGCTTGTCGGTGACGTATTTCGTGATCTGTTTGGTTTCGAGATAGTTCTCCAGACCCCAACGGCCGAGTTCGCGGCCGATCCCGGATTCCTTATACCCACCCCAAGGTGCCTCGGTGAACGTCGGTTGCGAGCAGTTGATCCAGACGATGCCCGCCCTGAAGGCGGCGGCAACGCGTTCGGCGCGGGCATCATCCTTCGACATGACCGCAGCGGCGAGACCGAAACGCGAGTCATTCGCGAGTTCGATGGCCTCCTCCTCGGTCTTGAAAGGCCGGATGCAGACGACGGGGCCGAAGATCTCCTCGACCCAGGCGTCGCTGTCGAGGGGAACGTCGGTCAGCACCGTCGGCCGCAGGTAGTAGCCCTTGTCGAACCCTTCCGGTCGTGTTCCGCCGCACGCGATCGTCGCACCGGCAAGCCGGGCGCCTTCGATCGCGCCAACAACCTGCTCATACTGGCGCTTCGAGACGAGCGGTCCGAGAAGAACGCCCTCGTTGAGACCATTGCCAATCGTGATCTTGTTTGTTTCCTCGACAAGACGTGCCAGGAGGCGGTCGTAGATGGTGTTCTGGACAAGTACGCGGGAGGTTGCAGAACAGACCTGACCCTGGTTCCAGAAGATGCCGAACATGATCCATTCGACAGCATCGTCGATATCGGCATCTTCAAACACCACGAATGGCGACTTGCCGCCAAGCTCAAGGCTGACGCGTTTGATGTCGCGGGCGGCCGCAGCCATGATCTTTGAGCCCACCGGACCGGATCCCGTGAACGCCAACTTGTCGACCCCTTTGTGGTCGATGATCGCCTGACCAGCAACGGAACCTGCGCCCGTGAGGATGTTCAAGACACCTGCAGGAAGCCCCGCCTCATCGGCGATGGCCGCAAGCTCAAGCGCGGTGAGCGACGTCAGCTCGGCGGGCTTGAGCACGACCGTGCATCCGGCGGCAAGGGCCGGCGCCACCTTCCAGGCCGCCATCAAAAGGGGATAGTTCCATGGAATGATAGCGCCCGCCACGCCGATCGGCTCCTTGACCGCTTTCGAGGTGAAGCGATCATCGGCGAGAGTGATCGGCTCTTCCGGGTTGTTGTCGCGCTGCTCGGCCAGACTTGCGTAGAAGTCGAAGCATCCGGCAGCGTCAGCGACGTCCCAGTCGGCCTCCGGCAAGGGCTTGCCGTTGTCGAGGACCTCGAGACGGGCAATCTCCGCCTGCCGGGAACGGATACCATCTGCGATCGCGCGCAGGTACTTGGCCCGCTCAGCGCCCGTAAGCTTCGGCCATCCGTCCTTGTCGAAGGCCCGTCGCGCCGCCTTGACGGCGATGTCGACGTCCTCGGCGGTTGCGGCGCCAATCACCTGAATGACCTCTTCGGTCGCAGGGTTGATGACGTCGCAGGTGCCACCCTTCACCGGCCTCGTCCACTTGCCATCGATGTACAGTTCGTTTCGCATATCGTTCCCTCTTTTGTAGCCACGCGGCCGGTTCTAGAACCGGTCGACGCGATAGGGTTTCATGTCCACGGGCGGCTCGACGCCCGTGATGAGGTCGGCCATCAAGCGGCCGGTGGTTGCCGCGTAGGTGAGACCAAGATGCCCGTGGCCCGTTGCGTACCAGACATTCTTGCGCTTGGCCGACGGTCCCATGACGGGAACGGTGTCCGGCAGAGCCGGGCGATGTCCCATCCACTCCGTCGTCTGGCGGGCTTGCAGTTCTGGAAGAGCTTCCTTGGCCCGTTTTACCAATACCCTTGCACGCCTAAAATCGGGCGGTGCATCGAGGCCGGCCATTTCGACGGTACCGCCGACCCGGATACCGCCCGCGGTCGGCGTCACCATGAAGGCGCGCGCCGGCCAGATAATCGAGTGCCGCATTGAAATGCCGGGATCCATGATCTGCGTGTGGTAGCCGCGCTCTGTTTCAAGCGGGATGTTTTCTTTAAGAAGCGCAGAGAGCCGTCCTGTAAACGCGCCCGCGGCAAGCACGATTTCTTTGACGGGAATTCTTCGCCCGTCGGCCAGCCGCAGTGCCGCGACACCAGGGTCGCTATGGTCAAATGCAACGACTTCGCCCTCCTCGATCAGGCCGCCGAGCAACCGGAATTTCTCGGCAAGGGCGACAACGAGCCTGTAAGGATCAGCAACCGACCGGTTGTCGGGAAACAGCACTGCCTTGCCGATCTTCTTGGTCACCGCCGGCTCAAGCTCGCGGATGGCATTTTTGCCAAGAACGTCATGGCGAAAGCCGAAGCGTTCCAGGATTTCGATGTGCTCCCGATCCGCGCGAAATTCCGCGTCGTCCGCATAAAGGCTGAGGCAACCCTCAGCGCTCAGCATGTGTCGCAGTCCCGTCTCTTTGAGAAGAGCGTCAAGGTCTTCGTGAACCCGCCGGCACAGTACCGCGCCCGAAGCCTCAAGCTCACGAAGCTTCGAGGGACGACTTGCCGCCAGGAAACGCAGGAACCAGGGGACGAGCTTCGGCATGTAGCCCGGCCGCACACGCACCGGTCCTTCCGGATCGAGCATCCACTTCGGCATCTGCGCCCAGATGCCCGGCCGAGAGGCAGGCATGAATTCGGTGACGGCAATGCTCGCCATGTTGCCGAAGGAGGCGCCAGATCCTGGCGCACTCCTGTCAAGCAAGGTGACCTGCTTGCCGCGACGCTGCAGTTCGTAAGCGATTGCCACGCCGATGATGCCGGCTCCGACGACCACGGTAGATGCCACGACGACCTCATAGAATTTGGAATATGGAGCAGCCAAACCGCTCCAAGCTCTTACCAGTTGAGGATCGGCTGCATTGCAGCCTTGAACTCGGCCTTTTCCTCAGCGGTCAGCTCACCGAGCGGCGCACGGCAGCTGCCGACCGACGATCCCTGTAGCTCGCAGCCATATTTGACCTTCTGCACGAACTTGCCGCTTTCGAGGATGTTCATTGCACGATAGAGCACAATCATCTTTTCGCGCGCCTTGGCGAAGTCGCCTGAACGGAAGGTCCGGTCCAGATCGACGCATGCCTTCGCCATGCAGTTTGCCGGTCCGCAGATCCAAGCATCCGCGCCCCAGAACATAAAGTCGAGCGCGATGTCGTCCGATCCCGAAATGAGGTCGATGCGGCCGTCGTAGCGAGCGTGGATGTCGATCGCGCGCTGCAGTGATCCAGAGCTTTCCTTGATGCCGAGGACGCGGGGATCGTCAGCGAGCGCGTCCAGAATATCGAAGCCGATCTCGAGGCCGTCCTTGTAGGGGTAGCTGTAAAGGACGAGATTGACGTTGGTCTCGTTAAGCACTTTCTGGAAATGCGCCAGAAGCTCTTCCTGCGTCGGGCGGGTGTAAAACGGCGTTGCGAGCAGCACGGTGTCGTAGCCGATCTCCTTGGCTCGAAGCGTGTTCTCGATGACCTCCCGGGTTGCCGGAGCGTTGGTTCCGGCGATAAGGGCCTCACCTTCATTGGCGAAATCCTTGACGAACGTCAGGACCTCGTCGCGCTCAGCGTTCGAGAGCGCGGGGTATTCGCCCGTCGATCCCATCGGCACCCATCCGGTCACGCCTGCGGCGCGCAGCGCCGTCAGATGTTTCTCGAAGGCCTTGAAGTCGACCTTGCCGTTCGCGTCGAATGGGGTGATCAGCGCAGGCATGACGCCGGACAATTTCATGTTCATGGGTTTCTCCTGTTCGTTCGAATGGGTACGACTAGATGGCGAGTTTCTTGAGGATGCGGCCCTCGACGAGCGAGACTGCCCTCGTCAGCGGGAACGCGATGACGAAATAGATCAGGGCAACGACTGTCAGGACCTCGACCGGCCGCGCCGTGTTGTTCGAAATGTTCTGGCCTACGAACATCAGGTCAGCCATGCCGACGGCCGAGACCAGAGCGCTCTCCTTGAAGAGACTGACGCAGTTCGACAAAAGCGTCGGGATTGCACGCAGCACCGCCTGCGGCAGCACCACGTTGACGACCTGGACCTTGCGCGACAGCCCCAGAGCAACGCAGGCATCCATCTGCTCGTGCCCGATCGACTTAAGGCTGGCGCGAAACGTCTCGCTGGTTATTGCACCCATGTAGAGCGTCAGAGCGATAACGCCTGATGCAAGGTTCGAGAGTTCAACGCCGAGGATCAGCGGCAGGCAGAAGAATATCCAGAAGAGCTGGATAAGGACGGGCGTGCCGCGAAAGAACTCGACATAGACTCCCGAGATTGCCCGCAGCGCCATGCTGCGAGACGTTCTGGCGAGACCGACGAGGAAGCCGAGGGAGCATCCGAGCACGATGCAGATCACGGTCAGCTTGACGGTGGTCCAAAGGCCGAGCAGAAGCGCATGCTCGAAGCGCAGAAGGATCGAAAAGTCGAGTGCCATCCTTGGCCTCCTAACTGGCGAGAAGTTGCCGGCGGCGTTCAAGGAGGCCGACGATCTGCGTTATCGGGAATGACACGGCAAAATAGATGAGAGCCACGACCGTGAACGTCTCGATGGGACGATAGGTTTCGGTGGCAAGCGTTTTGCCCTGGTACATCAGATCCTGGATCGCGACGATCGCCACCAGCGCGCTCTGCTGGAAGATGACGATGCCGTTCGTCAAGAGAACGGGTATCGAGGCCCGGAACGCGGTCGGAAAGACGATGTAGAGGATACGCTGCAGAGGCGAGAGGCCGAGTGCAATCCCGGCATCGAGCTGCTCGCGCGGAACGGCCTGGATCGCGGCGCGATAAGCCTCTGCATTGAAGGCCATGAGGTTCAAGCCGAGGGCTAAGACGCCCATCGTGATCGGGTCGAGGAAGACGCCGAAGATCATCGGCACGCAGTAGAAGATCCAGACGACCTGGACGATCGCCGGCGTGCAGCGGAAGAACTCTACGAACAGCATGAAGGGAAGCCGGATCATCCGATAAGGGCTCATGAGGAAAAGGGCCAGCACAAAACCGAGGACGACGCCGATGACATTGGCCGCTGCGGTCAACTCGAGGGAAACCCAGAGCCCCTGAAGCAATGGGGCGATCGAGACCGCGTTGAAGTCGAACGTATAGTTCACAACCGCCTCCTATTGCTTGATGTGGAAGACGCGGTCGATGAAATCCTTGGTGCGCTCCTCCTTTGGCGAGCCCAGCACCTGCTCCGGCGGGCCGTCCTCGACGACCACGCCGCCTGCACAGAAGATCACGCGTGAGGCGATGTTCTTGGCGAACCACATGTCGTGAGTGACGATCATCATCGGCATGTCCTGGGACGCCAGTTGAAGGATAACCTGTTCGACTTCACTGACCAGTTCGGGGTCGAGGGCCGACGTGACTTCGTCGAAGAGCATTAGCTTTGGGTCGAGCATCAGGGCACGAGCGATCGCGACGCGCTGCTTCTGCCCTCCCGAAAGCTGGGCCGGATAGGCTTTCGCCTTGGCCGCAAGTCCAAAGCGTTCGAGGAGCGTTTGTGCGCGCGCCACAGCTTTCGCCTTGGGCTCCTTGCGGACCTTGCAGGGTGCAAGGACGAGGTTCTGCGTGACGTTCAGATGCGGAAACAGTGTGTAGTGCTGAAAGACCATGCCGATCGATCGGCGGACATTGGTGTCGATCACGGTCTTCTTGCCAACGCCTTGCGATGAAATGTAGGCCTTCCCGTCGAAGCTGATCGACCCGCTGTCGATCTTCTCCAGCCCCATCATGACCCGTAGCAACGTGCTTTTGCCGCCGCCGCTAGGGCCGATGACGACGACCCGCTCGCCTGGCTTCATTTCGATGTCGATGCCTTTCAGCACCTGGATTGCTCCATCACCATAGCTTTTGTGGAGCGCCTGCATTTTCACGAGGGGAAGGCTGAAAGACATGGTCATGGCCGATCTCGGTTCGTCTGAAAAGCGAGGGGTGGCGTCGGCGCTCAGCCGCCGACGCCCGACGGGATCAATTCGAACCCTTGAGGACCTGATCGACGGCCTTGCGGATCAACTCGTCCACGTGACCGGTCGCGACCTTCTCTTCGAGGAAGATGTTGACGACTTCGACGTCGGCGGCAGACAGACCGTGCGGCAGACCGAACGACACGCCCTGCTTGGCAAGTGCCGGCGTCGGGTTCAAGGCGACGGCCCAGTCGGGATTGGCTTGCGTGAGAAGCTGGTTGGTATCGGAGGCGTCGACCAATATGTCAGCGCGCTTGGAGGTCAGGGCGAGACGCGTTTCGTCGTTGCCGGGCAGACGCATGACGGTGGCATTCTTCACGACTGCCGAGATCGCCTTGTCCTGGGCCGTGCCGGACATGACCGCGATCGTCACGCCGGCCTTGTCGATGTCGGCAACAGATGCGGCACCCTCCGGAATCTTCGGGTTGATTTTATTGTAGACAAGAGAGATCTGGTATTCCATCGCCGGGATCGAGAACTGGACGGCCATGGCGCGCGCAGGCGTGCGGTTGAGAGCAAGTGAGACATCCCATTTCCCGGCCTGAAGGCCTGCCACGATGTTGTCCCAGGTCGTGTCGACGAATTCCGGCTTCACTTTGAGGACGTCGGCGAACTCGCGGCAAAGGTCTGCATAGAAACCGGAATAGTCGCCGGTTGCCGGGTCACGCATGATGTAGGGCGGAGCAACTGCCGCGCCGCATTTCAAAACGCCCGCCTTCTGAACGCCCTGCCAGTATCCCTCGGCAGTCTGGGCATGAGCCGCTGTGATTGACAGGCCACCCATAAGGGCGAGCGCAGGCAGCGTCCGCAAGGCGGACGTTATCATCTTCGTAAGCATCGGCATTCCTCTTTGCTGTGCGCGAAGCGCGTTGTTCCACTCGTCGGCTCTAGCCGTTTCTGATTTTATGTGTCGGCTGCGTGTCGACTGGTTGCTATCAGTCAACACCGTGTCGACAAAGTCAAGAAGAAAAATTACATTGCCGACATGCTGTTTTTCTGGCCCAATGACGCCATCGCGAATGAAAGGGATCTAAGTGTCTGACGAAACTGAAGTGAAACGGATCCGGGGAACGGGCTGGAAAAGCGTCTACGAGACGCTTCGAAACGAGATTCTTGCCCTGACACTTCCGCCCGGTCAGCTTCTCGACGAGATGACGCTTGCCGAACGCTTCGACATGTCGCGCTCTCCCGTCCGCGAAGCGCTCATCAGGCTTGGCGCCGATGAACTGGTCGTCACACTCTCAAACCGGAGCACGATCGTCGCGCCGATCGAGGTTGCGACCTTCCCGAAATATGTTGAGGCGCTCGATATCGCCCAACGCATGAATACGCGCCTGGCCGCCGCGCTACGCACCGAGGCCGACCTGAAGGTCATCGCCAAGCGCGATAAAGCGTTTGCAGCTGCGGTTAAAACGGGAAACCACCTTGCGATGTCGGAGGCGAACAAAGAGTTTCACATGGCGATCGCCTATGCCGGCAAAAATCAGTACCTCGCGTCCTTTTACGAGAAGCTCCTCTCCCAAGGGCAGCGCATGCTTCATCTGCATTTCGAATACCTGGAGAGGACGCACGAGGGTTATCTTCTAACCGACGAACACAATCAGATGCTGGAAGCGATCCGGGACAGAAACGTTGATTTGGCCGACGAGCTGGCCCACGCCCATACCCGCCAGTTCCAGGATAACTTCATCAACTTCATGCGCGAGAACTACACAACCGACGTGACGCTCGGCCCGCTTCGGGCGGCGCAGTAGTTGGGTGCCAGCAATAAACCCGCGTCCCGAGCGGTGACTGAGACCCGACGGACGCTCTGAACATTGCGCCTGGAAGGCTCTTCAGTCCCTGGGAAACGACCGCTCGCGACCGAAGCCGCACATCGAGCCGATCCCAAGGCTGGGAGCCGGACTGAAATGGGTGTGACAGCGTATATTGAACGCATGAATGGAGCTACTGTTGGCGTCTATGCCTCGGGGCAGCAGGGCTTTGCAGAAGCGTTTCTGGACGATCCTTCTCCGGAGGTCGTTGCGTTCCTCAATCCGCCACCACCTCCTTCTCGCTTGTCGCTTGTCGCTTGTCGCTTGTCGCTTGTCGCTTGTCGAAGCGGCGGCAGACATCGTCTGCTGTAAAGTGAGAGAGGGCAGATAATTCCGCTCCTATGTAGAAACTGCCACCATCCGCGCGCTCACTTACGAGCCAGATCGCCAGTTGATACTCCCGGAACGTTTCGCTCTCCGAGGTCCCAATAAAGCCCGGCCATCAACGCGAGTCCTTCGCGTCCGGGATACTCACCGGGAGCCATACCGGAGGGCTCAGTGATACTGGCGATCGCATGGGCAAGCTGGATTGCAGGATCGGAGAGAAGACCGTCCCAGTTGCCGGAATGATGGCCGCCTTTGCGCGCATCGACCCAAATGTCAAAGCTAATCGCGCCGCGAGATCCCAGAAAGACGGTCGGCCGCGCGGCGGAAGGGCCGGACCATCCGAGGCGATCAGCACGACGGCGCGGAATAATTCCTTATGAGCCTCAACCAGTGCATGCAGCCCGGGCACGGCTTAGCAGAGCGTGCCCTATTACAAAAAGAACTGGCATCCAAATGAAACCGCGGCAATCGCCATCGGCATTGTTAGTACCATGGCGAAGCTATGCCAGTCGATTTGATGCGCGTCGTCGCGAGCCCCTGCATCCATGATGATTACTCCCCTCGAGGGTAACCTTATCGAAACCAAACGCGATGTCGTCTCAAAATAGGTTTCTGGATGTTACATTACGCTGGTGGAAAGCGAACCGCACCTGAAGGTCGGTTTGGCGCCTCCTGGGTTGACCCGCTTCTTGCTGTGGCTATCCACCATTCAGATTGAGAACAACATTTAGTTTTCGGGCTCCGAGGCGCTACACGACAAGGCGGGGCCGCTTGTGGCGCAGAGCAACGAACGACTTCGGTAGCATCAGCTCTCGTTCTTCGTCGTTATTCGGCGAGTTGGGAAGCTGCCGACAGCAATTCTTCGGGATTGAGCGCCTGGCACACATTTCGCCCCTCGTCTTCGACTTCCGTGAAGCTCCAGCGCACCACACCTTCTCGATCGAGCAAGAAGTGACCGACAAGCTGCATATGTCCGGCCAGGCTCACCTGCCGATCGGCTTCTAAAATTTCGTACCGGTCCTTCTTGTTGAGAAGATCACCTGCTGTGGGCGGGGGCATCGGTTCAGGTAACTCTCCCGGTCGATCGACCCGCATTGCCATGACCACGTCCATTCCGACCTTGTATGGCCAGTCGGTCTCATTGTGGGTGAACTCGAGCACGGGCAAGCCGAAGGCGCGATGCAAAGCCCGTTCCGGGTCGGATGCGGCAAGAAGATTGGGGATTGGCTGGTAACGGAAATAGAGCCGTGCGCGTTCGACCGGGGTGCTTACAACGACCAGGGATTCTATGCCGTTCTCGCGCAGGGCCGGGTTGAGCTGTGCCATCGCCGCGACATGGCGGCGGCAGAACGGACAGTGCAGGCCCCGAAACAGACCGATCAATAACGGGCTGCGGCCGCGAAAGTCATCAAGTGCGATCTTCCCTTGGCGCGAAATCGCATCCAGCACAAAATTCGGGGCTTGGTCTCCCGGTTGCAACAAATGTTCGACATGGCACGCAGACATGGAAAACCTCCTCACCGCGGCGATCCGTCGAGAAAAGGCACCACGACAAGTGCTTTTGAAGTCGAGCCCGCGTTGGGCGCTGCCGAGGCTAAGATCAAGCGTTACAGGCCTGACTTCTCGCTTCGGCGTACCGCCAGGATCACCCCTGAGAATGGCCCCACATTGGCCCACGAGCAAGCGTTAAGCAGCAAAGCGTGATCCAGCGGCTAACCGCAACGACCAAAATGGGGGCGAGAATCTTGCTGGTCTGTGGAGACGACAACGGTCATTGCCCGCTGATGATTGAAAGGAAAGGAAAGCTTGCGCCACTTGTGGCGGCGAAAATGCGGCCACGCACGGAATTATCGTTTCACCGCACTGCCCGTGCCAACGTGCTTCAGAATGCTCCTAGCCTGCTCGACATGCCTTGGTCGGCGATAATTTCGCTTCCGCTCAACGCGGCTGCCTTGTCGGAGAGCAAAAAGACCGCCAAGGCTCCAACATCCTCGACGGTGTTGGGAAAATCAGCACTATATTCCGGTGCGTTCGAAGGCGTGGTCGACCCTTATTTTTCGATACAGGATCAGCCTTTCTGATCAGCTTTTTGCGCCGAGCAGGCCGGTGTAGGTTACCCCTTTGAGGGTTCAAAGTTCAAATCCATTTAAGACCTGTCATCAGCTGCTCCATGAGGCAGTACCTCCCCTGCTGCTTGTCAAACATGTCGAAGCGAAGTGGCTAGGGCTGCAGGTCGACAAGGGTTTTTGCGACTACCGTAGCCCCGAGCCCGTCCCTTGAAGCCATCTCGGTCCACAACAGGTCCGCCAGAATTGCCGGCTGGATCGGCGTCGAAATCTGGATATAGCGCGTATCGTTCCGCAAGCCCGCTAATTTAGCGCAATCACATTGCCGTCGTGATTTTACGGAGTCTGCAAGGAGGTCGGCCAAGGGGTAGCCTATCGCTACGATATCCGCCGTTGAAGCGCCGAGTGCACTCGACGGCATCAACGGCGCTGCCGAACGAGGCGGACCTGGCCCACGGGGAGAAAGATGATATCGCCGCGGCCGAAGCTCGCGCGAAGGAGCTGCCGTCGACGCGTCACGATCATGATCAAAGTGAAGAACTGACCGCTCTCGTCGTCTGGATCGAGAGCCGCATCGACTTGCGACAGACGTAAAAGACACTCTGGCTTACGGCAACGCAAGATGTCGGTCGCTGTCGAGGGTAACTCGAACGACCTTGCAAGAGCCCGTCTGCAGATCAGGCGGAACCGCGAGAACCTCTGGACGAAGTCCCTCGGTAAGGACGTAGAGCGCAGACTGACTAACCTTCGTGCATCCCTGGCCTATTCCTGCCGCTTTCAGAACCGCCTCATCGGACGCGTTCCAGGCGATCTTTAGAGGGAACGGTGGCACTTGCTTATTGGGATCCTCCTTTCCTGGATTGGCTAGGATCAGAAAAACCAGAATAAGCGCTCCAAATATGGGAAGAACCCACTTCATGTTGCTGAGCAACGCATCAAAGCGATCGCGAGTGTATTGGGTGAGCGCGTACTCGACTGCCTGCCGCACGTTAGGCTCTACGGCATCGTAGGCCGTGTAGTCCGGGTCCTCGCCGCGGGTCATCTGGTCCTTGATCTCAGCAGTGATCTCTTCGAACAAGTCGTTGAGCGTTCCAAATTTCCGATAGGGTTCGTACAGCTTGTCTCGAAGAATGAGGCGTTCTACCTCGCTACGTGCTCTCTCGAAACGCTGGTTCGTGAACACCTCGTCGCGCGCGTAGATGCGCATGGTCATGAGGTCGATGGCCCTGACCAAAGGCAATACACACGCGGCCAACCCCAGCACCAATGAGAAGGTGGCAAACCAAAATCGCGAGCCAAACCCCATTGACCCCAGTTGGGTCAGGCTGCTCCCGCCGATTGCAAAGGTTACAATTGCACCGAGGCCGACGATGAGCCAGCGAGCCATATCACGTATGTTGGAACGCACCTCACTGTTGCGCTTAACGACATCGTCACCAACCGGCGCAGCGCCAGTCGTTTTAGCCTCCCCAACCGGCGCAGCTCCGGTCGCTTTATCGTCCCCAACTGCAGCGGCGTCAGTCATCTCATCCCACCATTTGCTCAAATCCCAACGGGAAGTGAGTGGATCTTGGGTCAAGAAACACAGTGAGTTGCGTGGAGGGTGGAGCACGCTCCGCCATTGCGGCCAGCAGCGCACCCGTTTCCAATAGCCCCTCCGTTCGCAATGTTACAGACTGGTTTTCGCCAAGTATGGTGGACAGGTTGTCCATTAGAGAGCGAAGAGTGGGAAACTCCGGCCCCCCCGGAAGGGGAAACATTTCATCTACTCGGGTAGCAGCTACGATTGGCCCACGGTCAGTAGGGGGTGGCTTTCTTACCACAACCGGTGTGTCGGGAGGATACTTGTTTAAGGGGCTCTCCGAGGGTGTCTCTCCCGTGGCCGAGACGCCAATGGCCACCTCATTGCCGTCCTCGCGAGTGACTATCTGAAAACCTATGGGAGGAACAAATACAATCGAGCTCATGTTAGGCCCTCGCTCAATATCTTCGAACATAATTCCCAGCGATATTCGATTTATACCACACGATAAGCGCGAGCTCTATTAGATATTTCTAATTGAAGTTACCCAGTACTCAAGCTTTTCTTGATTCGACTTCCTGCGCCTCAGGACCGCATCGTCACTCCACGTGTAATCGAGTGAATCTGGGAGGTCACGAATACCATTCGATGATGAACAGGGCGCGCTCGATGCGGCCGCTTCATCAGCCTTGACACCTGCTTCGTCATCATGAACGTGCTCCATGAGGGGCTTGCGGACCCCAAGTACCGCCCCTGCTGCTGGTCAAATATGTCGAAGCGAAGTGGCTGGGGCAGAAGGCCGGAAAATGAAGCGCTGAAATGGCTGCGCGAACCGTTTCTCCACGAGAGCTATCCTGACCCCACGCATTAACTTGGGGTTAACCATAATCGTCGTTTACCATGGGTGGCGGCCTCAAGGGTCGTTGATTCGGAAGTCCACCGCGAAACCATGCGCATGGATGTGAGGAAAGACGATTGCGGCGACCCGAAACGTTCAGTTTGCTGAAGGCGTCATGCTTGGCATTGCTTTGCGGGCTCGTGGTCGGATGCCAGTCGTCGGGAAACGTCAGGGCCCCAAATATTCCCGAAACGGTACCTGCAGAGCAGGCGCTGGCCTTGCCTCCGCCCGGTGGCCCCTCGATCGTCAGCGTCGTAGAGCACAAGCGCGGCAACGGCACCGAGCAGATGATTTCGCTCTACACGTCGTCTTCCGTATCCGGGCAGAATTTTCTCAAGGTGCAGTTCCTCGGGGCATCAGGCTCCAATCCCGGTATCGGAAACGCCTCGTATCAAATGATCAGCGAAAACGGGATAATCCGCGAGGCTTTTGCGGCCGTTCCCGGCGTGCAGATGACGCGATCCACCACCTATCTGCAAAACAGCTATGGACCGTTCGGCTATGCCTCTGGCCAGAGCGCTTCAGGCGATACCTGTCTTTATGGCTGGCAGCAGATCCGCTCGAGCAGATCCGCTCATACGCAAGCGCGCAACTTCGGAATGATCCAGCTACGGTTGCGCCTCTGCGATGCGCGGGCAACCGAAAGACAGTTGCTCGGAATAATGTACGGCTACACGATCGTCGGGATGCTGGACGGAGAAATCTGGAATCCATTTGGATCTGCGCAGGGCATTGATCCGACGCTCGGGCGCCCCGGCAATGCGATTTATCCGGACGAAGGCGGCTACAGGAGCATGCCGATGGCCTTTGGCTATGAACCCGCCCGCCCGGAAATCCAATCTCGTGTCGTTCGCGTACGCAGCGTTCAGCCGAAAGCTGAGGAGGCGCCTACACAGTTACCGCAGCCGACAGGTCCTCGCGTCCCGCTGCCGGACACGACGAGCGATTTGCCGCAACCAGGCATGTCAGCCGTGCCTTCGAACCAACAGCCGCAACCGAAAACCGCGACGGCGAGCGGTCTGGCGGTGCCGTCGCCAGAGTGTATAGGGGACTCGGCCATGACGGCCGCGTGCCGAAGATAGACGTGAGAAGGCTGTAAGTGTTCCCGAGCACCCGGTCTGCATTGTCAAAGGGATGTTGATGCATAAAGCCCGAAGCATCGTTACGTGGGCCATCGTTTCTCTGTGTGTGATCGCGCTGATCACACTGCCAGTGAACCTTCAGACCCAGCTGATTGCGAGCATTGTCGTTGTCGCTGGAATGGCGATCATCAAGGGGCTGAAGGCCGAAGGCACCTGGAGGCTGATTGCGCTTGCTTTCGGCACCTCCATTGTTCTTCGCTATGTCTACTGGCGCACGACCAGCACGCTGCCGCCGATCAATCAGCCAGAAAACTTCATCCCCGGCCTGCTGCTCTATCTCGCGGAAATGTACAGCGTGGCAATGCTGGCGCTCAGCCTGTTCATCGTCGCCACGCCCTTACCTTCGCGCCCTTCGCGCGCGAGCAAGGAAGAACGCTTTCCCCATGTCGACGTGTTCGTTCCCTCCTACAATGAGGACTCGCACCTCCTGGCCAACACGCTGGCCGCCGCAAAGGCCATGGATTATCCCGCTGAAAGGCTGCATGTCTGGCTGCTGGACGATGGCGGCACGTTGCAGAAGCGCAATTCCAACAAGCTTCTCGAAGCCCAGGCAGCAGTGGCGCGCCACAACGAGCTCAAGAAGCTCTGCGAGGATCTCGACGTACGCTACCTAACGCGCGACCGAAACGAGCATGCCAAGGCTGGCAACCTCAACGCCGCAATGAAGCATTCGCGCGGCGAGCTGATCGCCGTATTCGATGCCGACCACGCACCGGCCCGCGACTTCCTGCTCGAAACCGTCGGCTACTTCGACGACGATCCGAAGCTGTTCCTTGTCCAGACACCGCATTTCTTCATCAACCCGGATCCCCTGGAACGAAATCTTCGAACCTTCGAGAGAATGCCGAGCGAGAACGAGATGTTTTACGGCATCATCCAGCGCGGTCTCGACAAATGGAACGCAGCGTTCTTCTGCGGCTCGGCCGCCGTCCTTAGCCGAAGAGCGCTGGAATCCCAGGGTGGCTTCAGCGGCATCAGCATCACCGAGGACTGCGAAACTGCCCTTGCGCTTCACGGCAACGGATGGAACAGCATCTATGTGGACAAGCCCCTGATCGCCGGGCTGCAGCCAGCGACCTTTGCAAGCTTCATCGGCCAGCGCAGCCGATGGGCACAGGGAATGATGCAAATTTTGCGCTTCCGCTTCCCCTTGCTGAAGCGGGGGCTGACACTGCCGCAACGCCTTTGCTACATGTCGTCGACGCTCTTTTGGCTCTTCCCGTTTCCCCGCACGATCTTTCTGTTCGCACCGCTTTTCTACCTCTTCTTCGATCTGGAGATCTTCACCGCATCGGGCGGCGAGTTCCTTGCCTATACGCTGGCATACATGCTCGTGAACCTGATGATGCAGAACTACCTCTATGGGTCTTTTCGCTGGCCGTGGATATCGGAACTCTACGAGTATGTTCAGACGGTTCACCTGCTCCCGGCAGTGGTCTCGGTCATGCTCAATCCGCAAAAGCCAACGTTCAAGGTTACGGCGAAGGACGAGTCGATCGCGCTCAGCCGTCTTTCGGAAATCAGCCGACCGTTCTTCGTCATCTTTGCCGTACTGCTGATTGCTCTGGCAGTGACCATCTATCGTATCTATGCCGAGCCCTATAAGGCCGACGTGACCTTGGTTGTCGGCGGCTGGAACATGATCAACCTGATCATGGCCGGCTGCGCCCTAGGCGTCGTTTCCGAACGTGGCGAGCGGGCCGCGTCTCGGCGCGTGCGCGTGAACCGCCGCTGCGAATTCGGGGTCAACGGCAAGTGGCACACGGCATCCGTCGAGGATGTCTCAGTACACGGCGCACGGCTGCATGTGTTCAATAAGCAGCTGGATCCGATGGTAATTGGCGCCGAAGGCGAGATACGCTTCCAGCCTCACAGCGGCGCAAGCATCGAAACGCTGCCGCTTATCGTCCGCAATATCCAGCCTTCTGGCGAGATTTTGGCCGTTGGCTGCCAATATAGTCCGAAGAGCGCCCTCGATCACCGCCTGATCGCCGACCTGATGTTTGCGAATTCCGATCAGTGGACGCAGTTCCAGCAGGCGCGTCGCCACAACCCAGGCCTTATTCGCGGGACGATCTGGTTTCTCGGTCTATCGCTCTACCAGACAAGCCGCGGTCTCGTGTACCTTTTCCGCAGCATGCGGCCCGAACGCGAGCGGCAGCATCAGGTCGCGAAGGCAGGCAACTGATGAAGAAGATCACATCGATCTTTGCGTTTTTCCTCGCCGCTTGCGCGGTTGCCTATGCGCAAACGGCGCCTTTCGACATGTCGGGTGAGCGTGAGCAGGGCAGTACGCCGATGGTGCCGAGACTGACATTGCCGGCCACGCCAGCGCCGGCAGCGACACCGATGGCCCCCGCGACGCCTGCCGCGCCCACCCCCCCTTTCTCCATGCCCCCCGCTTCACCGTCAGCCTCGGCAACGCCACCATCGCAACCGCAGACCCCGGCCGACGTTGCTCGACCGCAGCCTGCCCCACCAGTTGCTCCGGCACAGGCGCAACGCCCTGCGCAACCGGCCATCCAGCGAGCTAGTCAAAGCTCAGTCCTGAGGTATGTCATCCCTTTCGCGAAGTTGGGTCTCGATGGCGAGTATGATCGCAAGTCGTGGTCGATCTACATCACGCCAGAGCAGGCTGCCGCGCCAGCAAAGTTCAACTTCTCCTACCAAAATGCTGTCGTCGTTGCCCCGGAGGCGTCGCAACTGACGGTTCTTCTGAACAACCGGATCGTCGGCCAACAGCCGATCGCCTCATCAGACGCGCCATCGAATGTCTCCTTCGACGTGCCCGCGGGACTGCTGCAACCGGGCGCGAATCTTCTGACATTCGAAGCCACCCAACGCCACCGCACCGACTGCACCGTTCAATCGACCTATGAACTTTGGACGGACATTGACCCGGCAAAGACCTATCTGAGCTTTAGTGGGCAAGAGGCCGCGAAGTTTTCCAGTACAGACGCCATTCGCGCGATCGGCGTCGATGAAACCGGCAGAACGCAGTTCAATTTCGTCGTGCCGGCGCTCGAGCAGCCGGGCACGACAAAGCCTCTCTTACGCCTTGCCCAGGGCCTCGCGGTCCTAAGCGGCATGCCGAACCAGACCTTCTCATTCACGCCTGACACGTTGCCGCAAGCGGGTGCGGGTCGTATGACTGTCGTCGTTGGAACGCCGGCCGAGCTTCAATCAGTCATTGCGACGCCGCCGGCCGCGCAAGCGGCGCCGCTGGCCTCGTTCGTGACGGATCCGAAGTCTGGGACACCCGTTCTTTTGATCAGCGGCCCGTCCTGGCCAGCAATCTCGTCTGCAATCGACACGATCGTTTCGACAACCGATCGCCCAGCGACGGCCGTTCGCGACACGCTGGTGACGGAGCGTTGGAGCGCCCCGGATGCGCCGCTCATTCTGTCGGCCGCGAACCTGACGTTTGCGCAGCTGGGCGTGGCGACGACGGAGTTTTCGGGACGACGCTTCCGTACCAGTTTCAATATCGCCGTGCCGTCCGATTTCTACGCGAACGCCTATGGCGAAGCCACTGTACTGCTCGACGCAGCCTTTACGCAGAACGTCCTGCCCGGCAGCCATATCGACATCTATGTCAACGGCAATATCGCTTCAACAGTGCCTATTTCGTCAACGGGTGGAGGCATCTTCCGGCATTTGCCCATTCGCGTCACGATGCGGCATTTCAGGCCGGGCTTGAACACGCTGTCGCTCGAAGCCATCCTCATGACGAAGGAGGACGAGGTCTGCGTGCCCGGCACGACGGCTGGCGCAGCACCGCGCTTTGCGCTCTTCGACACCAGCGAGCTTCACATTCCCGACTTTGCCCGGATCGGGCAGCGGCCGAATCTGGCCGGCCTATCTGGAACCGGCTATCCCTATAATCGTGCGACGCAGCCAACGCCTCTCTTCATCGACCGGATCGATAGCGATACGCTGTCGGCGACTGCTACGCTGCTCGGACAAATGGCGATCGTTGCCGGCCGCCCGATCGACGTTGAGCCGGCTGCGACACCGGGCGCCATCGGCGAGCGAGACGCCATTTTCATTGGATCGATCTCGCAGATGCCGCCGGCAGTGCTGACGCAGCTGAACATAGCGACGAGCAGTCAGGCCTCTTGGCGCCCCCCCGCCGCGGCACAATCAAACCAGACCGAACGCGCCGTGACCTTTGATGATTGGCGCTCGAAAGTTGGCGGCGGAGTATGGCGCGGGCAGATCACGTCATTTCAGGAGTGGCTTCGCCGCAACTTCGACATTTCGCTGAGTTCGCTGCAGTTCGTGCCCGGATCGGAAGAGGCCTTCACGCCCTCGAACGACGACAGCTTCTTGATCGCTCAGGGCAAAAGCGCCGCCGGGGGATCGTCCTGGACCATCGTCACGGCTCCTTCCGCCAAGGACCTGCGCGAGGGCGCCGAGGCAGTTACCGCACAGGTCAACTGGCCGCAGGTCGCGGGTCATATCACCACCTATTCCAGCAAGACCGGCAAGGTCGAAAGCATCCCGGTCGGTCGCTTCGATTTCGTTGCCTCTCAGCCGTGGTCAATCTCAAATTATCGCCTGATCGCTGCGAACTGGTTGTCGACGAACATCTTGTCCTACGCCTTCCTTCTGGTCGTCCTTTCGCTTCTAATCGGTGTTGCCACGGCAGCCATGCTTTCCAGGCTGGGCAGGCGCGAATGAAGAGACTGTTGAAACTGATCTGCGCCGCAAGCTTCGCGGTCGCCGCCGCCTGCCAGTCCGCACAGGCGCAAGGTCCGGGGATCAACCCGCAGGCATGGGGCGCCTATAAGGCGAAGTTCTTGGATGCCAGCGGCCGCATCGTCGATGATGCAAACGGCAATATCAGCCACAGCGAGGGCCAAGGGTATGGTCTGCTGCTTGCCTACCTTGCCAACAGCCCCGCAGACTTCGAGCAGATATGGTACTTCACGCGCACTGAACTGTTGCTGCGCGACGATGGCCTGGCGGCCTGGAAATGGGATCCCGCCGTTACGCCGCATGTCACCGATATCAACAACGCGTCGGACGGCGATCTGTTGATTGCCTATGCGCTGGCCCTTGCTGGGTCTGCCTGGAACAGAAGTGACTATATCGAGTCCGCCGCGAAGATGGCTCAGGCGCTTCTTTCGCATGTCGTGGTCAGTTCAGGCGGACGCACGCTGCTGCTGCCCGGTGCCAGCGGTTTTGATTCTCCCGATCGCAAGGACGGCCCTATCATCAACCCTTCCTATTGGGTCTACGAGGCGATCCCGATCATGGCGCTCCTGGCGCCGTCCAACGCCTGGCAGAAACTGTCGGATGACGGCCTGTCACTGTTGCGGTCGATGAAATTCGGACCACGAAAGCTGCCCAGCGATTGGGTGAGCCTCAATCGCATGCCGGAGCCCGCCAAGGGCTTCGATGCCGAATTCGGATACAACAGCCTGCGCATACCGCTCTACCTCGTTCGCGCGGGAATTTCCGACAAGGCTCTGCTGTCAAGATTGCGCCAGGGAATGACCGCCGAGGACGGCACTTTGGCGACGATCAGCCTCGCCTCCGGTGAGCCAAAGACGCTGCTGTCGGACCCGGGTTATCGAATTGTTAACGATGTCGTGGCCTGTGTGACAGACGGAACGAAGCTGCCTGAGTCGTCGCGGCAGTTTGAGCCATCGCTCTACTATCCATCGACCCTTCATCTTCTTGGGTTGGCATTTGTCGGGGAGAAGCATCCGGAGTGTCTGTGAGATCCTCATCCGTCGCAATTGTTGTCGCGGTGGCGGTGGCCGGTCTGGTGACCGCCCTGAAGGATCGTGTGGCACTTCAGGAGATGCTCGGCTTCGGCGGATCGGGTCATGCACCCGCGCCACAGTTCATGCTGATGGGTCGTGTCACGGGGCCAGAGATCAGCCCCAAGCCTCAGATCGACGTGCAGGCGATTGCCGATCGGCTGCAAGCCGCAACGACAGTCCCGCCGCTGCCTCAGGAGAGCGAGACCGCCGGTGACGAGATCGAAGAACCCGTAACGGTCGCACAGGCACCGCAAGCGCAGTCTCCCGCTTCTCAGCCAGCCAAGCCGGCTCAGCCGAAAGTCGATGAGAGTGCATTGCGCTATTTCGCCAGCCGCGGCGACAAGGCGCGACTGCAGGCCGAGATCGCGCGCCTCCAGGCCCTCTATCCGAACTGGGTGCCGCCCGCCGACCCCCTGGCCGTTCCGCAGAGCGGCGACAGGCAACTGGAACAGATGTGGCAATTGTATTCGGAGGGACGCTACGCGGAGCTTCGCAAGGCCATTGCCGATCGGCAGGCCTCCGAACCGGGATGGCAGCCGCCACCCGACTTGCTTGACCGACTGGATGTCGCGGAAGCCCGTGCACGCCTCGTCAATGCGTCCGACCTGAAGCAATACTCAACTGTCGTCCAGATCGGCGCCAACACGCCGAGCCTTTTGACATGCAGCGACATCGATGTGCTCTGGCGGGTTGCCGAAGCCTTCGCGAGGACGGATCGCGCACCTCGCGCACGGGATGCCTATCTCTATATCTTGAAGAATTGCACGAATCCGCAGGAGCGTCTGGCGACCATTCAAAAAGCGTCCGCTTTGCTGTCTTACGCAACGATGCAGGATCTCCTGGCGCTCGAACGCCCCGATGGCAACGGCGGTCGCGAGTTCGACAGCATCCGCAATGACCTTGCCCGTCGCTTTGTCGCAGCTGGCAACGACGACCCCGATCTTGCTGTGGCGCCGGCTTACCTTTCGATTGTTCAACGACTTGCAGAAACCGAGGGCCTGGCATCCGACGCCCTTCTTCTCGGCTGGTCCCAGCTTCGTCGGGGAAACTATGCGGATGCCGAAAAATGGTTCCGGGCAGCGCATAACAAGGAAGACACGGCAATTGCTTCCCAGGGGCTGGCGCTGGTGTTGATCGCCGGGAAGAAGCCTCAGGAGGCTGAGGACGTCATGTACAAGTGGCGCGGTACCTCCAAGGACGCGACCGCGACCTATCTTGCAGCGACGGCAAACCTGATGGCCCTGCAGCCACCGGCGAACCTTAGTGAAGAGGTGCTTTCGCGTATCGCCGCCGAGGTCATTGCGCAAAAATATGTGCCGACGGCGCAGCAATTCGGCTGGTTCGCCCGCACTTTAAACCAACCACAGACGGCGGCTCGCTGGTTCGAGACGGCGTTGCGCTGGAAACCGGATGACGAACCATCCGCCTACGGATTGGCCATCACGCGCGAGCAGTTGCACGACCGCGCGGGCGTGGCCGAGATCCAACGGCTATGGGCGGGCAAGTCCGAGCGTATCGCGCAGTTAGGCGAGACCACCAATAGGCAAGCCACACAACCTCCCCTGCCCGCTCCGGGGCAGGCGGTGCCGCAAGGCGCAGTGGCCTCGCCCCCTGAAACTGTTAGGGCACCGACGGAACCCATTGAGAGCGTAAGTCCACCGGCCCGCGTCGAGGCCTCGCGCCAGCCTGCGATGCAAACGGTGACGGTTCGCCGCAGTGCACGGCAGGTGCGCGGGTGCACGACCACGATCAATGCCCAATTGCTCGATCCGGAAACGGCGTTATCACGCGGCTGGTGCCTGATGGACCTCAATCGCCCGATGGAGGCGGTAAAGGCGTTCGAGGCAGCGCTGGCCAGTCCAAACCGCAAGACGCGCGAAGATGCAGCCTATGGCCAGAGCCTCGCCTATCTGCGCGCCGGCCTATCCAACAATGCCGCCGTTGCAGCAACGAGGGCGCCGCAGACACAACAACGCGCAGCCGAACTGCAGGTCGCGATCTTGGCCGACAGGGCCTTGGCCGCCTTTGACGCCAAGCGTTATCGAGAGGCCTTGATATTCCTTGACCAGCGCGCGCAGCTCCAGCAGGAACCGATCGACTTGATGGTGCTTCGCGGATACGCTTACTTGAGCATGAAGATGTACGGAGACGCGGAGCGGATCTTCACGGCCGCCGCGGCGACCGGCAGCAAGGATGCAAACCGCGGCCTGGCCGATCTGAAGGCATCGACACATCCTGATAGCGTCTACTAACGATGGCGGAAAGTCTGTGTAAGGCGCGGGCCGCCAGATAGATTGTCTGGTGTTGCGGGCGGTGGGCGACGTGGGGGAGCGACTGGAGTGCCTGGATCAGCCCCTCTGGCCTGGCCAAGCGCTCGGTGCTCGTCCCCGCCATTGCGCTGCAAGCCGTCCAACGCACCTGAGGCCACTGCCGGCAGAAGGCTACGATGTCTTCTGGAAGGCGGCTTGATCATCCCTGCCCAGTTGCGCTGCGCCATAGGAGGTGCCCAGATGCTTCATTCCTCTCTGAATGCCCGGGCAATTTGGTCTGTAAGAGGTTTTGTCAGATAGGCTAGTGCTGTTCGTTCGCCGGTTTGAATAAAAGCTTCGACAGGCATTCCAGCCACAGGCGTCAGGGCGCGAAACCGCGCCCATTCTTCCGCGGGAACAGACGCGCGCAGACTATAATAGCTCTGACCGGTTCGTTGATCGGTCGTCAGGTCCGCCGCAATTTTTGCCACCCTGCCATTCAATTCCGGCGTGGTGCGCTGACTGAACGCCGAAAAGCGAAGCGTCACAGGTTGTCCGATCACCACCTGATCGATGTCTTGCGGGGACAGTTTAAGCTCTGGCGTGAGAACGTCATTATTCGGTACGATCTGCATGATGGCTTCGCCGGGCGTCACCACTGCTCCTCGAGCGTGAACCGAGAGCTGGTGAACGATGCCATCTTGCGGTGCGCGAATGTCGATATGTTTCAAGTCGTCTTCGGCAGCAACCAGCCGCTCCGCGTACTCGCCAGTTTCGCTTTCGGCCTGCCGCAGTTGATCCGACACCTCCGTTCGCTGATCATCATCAATCTGGATGATCTGCAATCGCGTCTCCGCAATCTTCCCGCTGGTTTCGGCTTCCGAAGCAACCAGGCTACCGAGCTCACCGGTGAGGTCGGCAGCGTCCCTTTGCAACGCGTAAACCCTAGTAGCAGGAATGATCCCCTGTTCAAGCAGTGGCTGGAGGCTGGAAAGCTCCTTCTTGAGAATGGCGATGGCCTGACGTTTCCCATCCTGCTGGGCGGTCAGTCCCTCCGCCTGCTTCGACAGCTGCCGCACCCTTTCGGCCAGTTGCGCCTTGCGGCCAGCCCTGGATGAACGTCTATCGTCAAACAGCCGCTGTTCACCATCGAGCATTGCGGCGACCTCAATGTCACCGTGCTCCTCCAGAAACGATGCTGGAAACGCAATGATATCCTTGGCGTCTCGCTCGGCCGATAGACGAGCCGTTCTTGCCGCCAGTTCCTTCAGGCGTTTGGAAACTATCGCGACATTGGCACGAGTTTGGGTATCGTCCAAATGCACGAGGGTCTCGCCTGCTTCGACGCGATCACCATTCCTGACAAAGACTTGTGCGACGGTGCCACCTTTTTGATGCTGGACCGGTTTGACATAGCTATCGACCACCAATGTACCGGGGGCGATCACTGCACCCTGAAGGTGGATTGTCGCCGCAAGGCCACCCAGTACTCCAACCAATAGCAGGATCGTGGCGACGGCCGCCAACGTCAGACTCCGGATCGCCCGTTCGGCAAGTGGGGCGTGACCTTGCTTCATTGCGCGATCTCCCCACCGGCAGTCATCAGCCGGATAGATTGAGGCATCGGAGACGGCTGAGTTATTTTTCCGAGGACTTCGTCTTTTGGTCCGAAGGCCTGCATCTGACCGTTCGCAAGGACCAGGACCTTGTCAACCGCAGCAAGTGCGCTCGGCCGATGCGCAACGATGACCGCAACACCACCGCGCTCTCGCACGCCGCTGATCGCACGCGACAATGCAGCATCTCCGTCGGCATCGAGGTTCGAGTTCGGTTCGTCGAGGACCACCAGGAACGGATCGCCGTATAGCGCTCTGGCCAGGGCTATTCGCTGTCGCTGTCCGCCTGAAAGGACGGAACCCTGTTCCCCGATCCGCGTCTCGAAACCGTCCGGGAACTGTACAATCATCTCATAGACGCCGGCCGCCTTTGCCGCCGCGATGATCTTCTCCGACGACGCATGCGGGTCGAAGCGGGCGATGTTTTCCGCAATCGATCCTTCGAGCAGTGAAACATCCTGGGGCAGATATCCGACGTGCTTGCCGAGAGCCCGCGGGTCCCACTGAGACAACGATGCACCGTCAAGGCGTACGCTCCCGCCGACTGGAATCCAGAGCCCGACTAGGCCCCGGGCGAGCGAGGACTTTCCGCAGGCACTTGGACCGATGATGCCGACGGCTTCCCCGGCCCGAAGCTCGAAAGAGACACCGCGTACGAATGGAACCTTCGAACCGGGAGGCCCAAGATACAGGTTCTCCACGCGGAGCACGCTCGCAGGGTCTGGCAGCGAAACCTCACGTTCATCAATCGGCATGATCTCCGTCAGACGCAGCAATCGGGACCAGCTGCCACGTGCTGCCGAGAATCCTTTCCAGTGGCCGATTGCCAATTCGACCGGCGCAAGAGCCCGGCTGACCAGGATCGAGCTTGCAATCATGATGCCGCCTGTCGCTTCCTGGCGGATCACAAGTGTAGCGCCGACAGCAAGGACGGCTGACTGCAGCAGCATTCTCAGTATCTTCGACAATGTCGCAAGGCCGCCGGTCACGCTTGTCGAACGCAGGTGATTGGCAAGGTAACGTCGGTTGACTTCATTCCATCTGTCACCAAGCGCTTGGCCGAAGCCCATGGCCAGGACGGCTTCCGAATTACGGCGTGTCATTTCGGCCAAAGCGGTTCGTTCAGATGCAATCGCCGCGGCCTCCTTCGCCGGTCGACGCGACTTAAATTCGGCAACAACGGTCAGGCCAACCAATAGCAGAGCGCCAGCCAGTGCAGTGACGCCAATCCAGAAATGGAAGAGGAAGCAGAGGCAGAGATAAAACGGCATCCAGGGCAAATCGAACAGCGCAGTCGGACCGGGACCGGACAGAAAGCCCCGAACGGTGTCGAGATCGCGTAATGATTGGAGACCATCGCCGGATGGCTGCATGCGGGAAGGAAACAGGACAAGAGAGTCGTGGACTGCCCCGCCAAAGCGCTCGTCCACCGACATGCCGACACGGACGAGAAGCATTGATCGAATGAATTCGAGTATTCCGAGGAACGCATAGAGGGTCGCCGCAACGATAGCTAGGCCGACGAGTGTTGGTAGGCTGCGTCCCGGTATCACCCGATCGTAGACCTGCAGCATGAAGAACGATCCGGTCAGCGCCAACAGGTTGATGACGGCGCTGGTCACTCCGATACCCAGTGCGGCTTTCTGCAGGGACGAAAGTACCGCCACGAGGAAGATTTGCGGCGGCTTTGCGATGACTTTTGACAAAGCTTTGACCTCGATTACATGGTTGCCGTAAAGCGGACGTCGTCGCCGATCTCGATGCTCGTCGCCATCTCCCGCGCCCAAGACGCGCAAGACCGCTGCCGCCCGATCGCGAACTCTACAAATGGCGGCATCTCATCGAAAACGTCTTCTGTCGGCTCAAGGAGTTCAAGCGCATCGCCATTGGAGCCGACAAAACCGATCAAAGCTTTTCCGCTATCGTCTATCTCGCAGCCGCCGTCATCAATTCACAATGCCCCTCATAGGTCTTAGTACGCCACCTCATCGAAGTAGCGCAGCGGTATTTCCCATATGACGTATTTGAGTTCCTTCTGTTCGTGGAGCTTGTCTTTGAGGAAGGTTTTCATCGGGGCGAACGGTCCTTTTCCTTCCTCAGCGAAATTGATGATGTCGACTTTCGCCTCCGCCTTTAGCTGGGCTTCTAAGCTCCATTTGGCGTTGGCGCTGTAGCTGGAGCCCACTAACGCCACCTGGGGGCCCTCGTCCTCATCGGATAGCAGGTCGTCCAGGCTCGCATCCGCGGTCACGGCAGCAAGTGACGTGAGACGATCGCCGGGCATGGAAACGAAAGGCTCAAAGATCGAGAACTTGGCGAACTTATAAAGGTCGCCCATATGTACAATCTCTTCTTCTGGCTTCAGTGTAAATTCCTTGTGCTTCAGCTCGGGACGATGCGCTAGCATCTGAGCGACCGAACGGGCGGCCACACGAGCGCCCTGCACCGTCCAGTGAGTGTCGGACTTCAGGAAGACCGGCTCTTGTTCACGAGCCTGGAGGAAAGCCTCCCGCAGATCGGGAACCGGAGCACCCATGATGCTCAGCCGGAGCCGCACGTTTTCATAATAGTGCTCACGTGACGAAGGCACGGCAACATCACCGAGCTTGTCGCGATAAATGTCCGCCTTTTCAGGAACCAAAAGAAGAATAGGCTCGACGCCGGCCTCTCTGAGCGTGGAAAGCGTGTCCTCGACGAAGCTTAGATGCTTCTCAAGCATGCTCAAGGATTTGCGGTTCCAGCTGAATTCCTCGTCACTGAAGAACCAGCCGTCGCTCCCCTTGATCAGTCCCTTGCGCGCTTCGCCAAATACCTTGAAGCTTATCAGGTTCAACAGGCCGGTGGAGAAGTCCCTAATCGGGAAGACATCTTTGTAGATCCTCTCGACCGCCGATGCCTCACGCCCCTGGATGACGTCGGCGAGGGAACGCTTCAACTGCCCATGCTCAGCCATCTCCTTGCTATTCCAGAAATGGCCGAGGACGGCAACGCCGCAAGCAAACAGGATGAAGATCGAAAAGGCCGGTAGATAGGCCAGTTTCCCCTTCAGACTAAGCCCGTCTTTGTTCGAAGTCAGAGTATCTATTTCGCCGGAAGTAGCGACCTGAGTGATCTCGTCCATATCAGGGACTCTCCTTAGAACTGAAAATAGAGGAAGGGTGTGTCGCTATCGGCCACGAGCTTGACGATCGCGGCCAATCCGAGAACGGTCGCGGTAACCCCCAGAACGGGATTGACATGCGGACAGTCGATCCCTCCGACGTACACCAGTTCCTTGGTGGTCTTCAGTCCGAAGAACCGGCGTAATTGCGGCTCGCCAAGCGCCGTGAGAACGCCGACGACCATCAGCAGAAATCCAAAGTTGAGAAACTCCCAGGCATAGTCGCTGCGCAAGCCAAAGCCATTCCGCCCGACCATGCCGGCGAGCATGCTCATTGCCTCGGTCATATTGGCCGCCCGGAAGAAGACCCAGCCAATCACCACGAGCAGCATGGTGAAGAGCCAGGACGAAACGCGAAAGGGCGCATTGGCCGAAATCTTGAAATAGCGCTCCACCGCAAGCCACAAGCCGTGCCAGGCTCCCCAGACAAGGAAGGTCGTATTTGCTCCGTGCCACAGGCCTCCAAGGACCATGGTGGCCGCCAAGTTGAAATAGGTACGTCCAACACCTTTTCGGTTGCCGCCGAGCGAAATGTAGAGATAGTCGCGTAGCCAGCTCGAGAGTGAAATATGCCAGCGGCGCCAGAAATCCGTAATGTTGACGGACCTATAGGGCGCGTCGAAGTTCTCGACAAAATGGAACCCGACCATCATGCCGAGTCCGATCGCCATGGACGAATAGCCGGAAAAATCGAAATAGAGCTGGAGCGTGTATGCTATGGCGCCGAGCCAGCTCTCCGCCATGGTCGGATTTGGGATCGAAAAGGCCGCGTCGGCAATCGGGGCGATCGAGTCGGCGATAAGCACTTTTTTCGCAAGCCCCGTCAGGAAACGCATCGCCCCATAGTTGAACTTCGCCCAGTTGTGCTCACGGCCATAGAACTGCTCGGCAAGATCAGAAAAGCGTAGCACCGGACCGGCGATCTGATGCGGAAAGAAGGCGATGAAGGCCGCATAATCAACGAAGGTCCGCGACGGTTCGAGATCACGCCGATAGACGTCGACGACATAGCTGATGTTGTGGAAGATATAAAAGGAGATGCCGATCGGCAGGATGACGTGCGGCAAGGACCAGCTGTAGGGTTCACCCTGATTGAACAGATAGGCGCTGCTGTCAGCGAAGAAGTTGAAATACTTAAAATAGAAAAGCAGGGCGAGATCGCACACGACGGTCGCGACGAGGAGCAGTTTTTGCCTTTGCGGCGTTTGTGCCTTGTGGACCGACAGCGCCGCGCAATAGTTGAACGCCGTTGTGGCCAGCATCAGCAGAGAAAAATCCACCCGCCACCAAGCATAGAAGCCGTACGAGCCGATCAGGATGAAATAGGACCTGTATCGGACCGGGCAGGCGTAATAGAGCGCGAGGAACAGCGGCAGATAGACGAAAATGAAGATGACCGACGAAAACACCATGTCCGCAACCTCCTAGTTCTGGCGGGAACTCGGGCGGCGACCCGCGCGGCTCGATGCGTGCGAGAACGAGTAAACCGCGCATCCGGGCAAAGCTGCACCCTCATGGTCAGAAGCAAGATCAGTGGCCAAGTTGATGTCCTCATTCGTGATTGCAGACCGGCGACGAACCATGTCGCGCGGGGCGTCGGGTCAGACCGGCAAAGAAACGGGCGGAATTCACTGCAATTGTTTTAGGGTTTCGTCGACTTCGTAGATCGAGCAAAGGATGTGGTAGAAACTGCTGGCAGGGGCAGGCTCGTTAACAAACTGCCCGCTCGGCGGGAGCTTGTCGTACCAGAGCCCGGGAATGTCGGTGGCGAGGAATTTGCGTAGCGCCGCACCGGCCTTCGCTGCCTGGCGAAGATAGTAAGTCCGTAGCTCGCCATGGCTGATCTGGGCCAGCAGGGCGGATGCTTTCAGCCACTCGGTCTGCGGCCAAAGTCTGGCGACGTGGTCAGAAATCGAAAAATCGTCGAACAGCCCCATGAAGGCCACCTGCCGCTCCTCGCAGACACCGTGTTCGACGCCGATTTCGAAGAGCCGCTCGGCGGCCGCAATTGCCTCCGGGGCGTTGCGCGCAATCCCCCAGCGGGTCAGAAGCCATGCCCATTCGAATTGATGGCCGGGCTCGACAATCCGTCCCTTGTCACCGGGAAACGGTGTCCAGTCGCGGTCAAAGAACTCCCTGAGAACACCGGTCCCCTGATCGATGAACCGCGTTATCGCAAGATTGGCGATCTCATCGGCCAATGCAGTCCAGGGTGTGGGATCCGCAGCCATCGTCTCCCAGGCGAGGCAGGCCTCGAAGAGATGCATGTGCGGATTGGAGCACAACGGCAGCTTGACCGGGCGGCCTTCCTCGAACCCCGCTTCCGGATGGGCATATTCCGCCTTCAACGTGCTGAGCAGGACGCGCGCCTTTTGCTCCATCGCGTCCTTCTGTTCGGGGACGGACAGGGCCAACTGGGAAAAAGCGAAGAGAGCGAAGGCCTGATTATAGAGGTCGAAACTCTCATCGATCATCTCCCCCGAAGGGGACGCGACACTACCGAAGAGCGCATCGTCCCTGCGGTAGACGCGCTCAAACCACGAAAATCCGTGCTGGATCAGTTCGCGCCAATCGACAAGCACGTTGCGCCCACCCGCCGCCGCAAAGCAATAGATCTGCCGCGGATGCACCCGAGCCCTCCGGTTGTCAGCCACGCAAGGTGTGCCATCCAGCGCAACCCGTTCAAAGAAGCCTCCGGCCTGCCGGTCGTAGCCGACCTCGAACCAGAGTGGCAGCGCGTTACCGTGCAGCCAGTCGCGCAAGAGAGAGACTTCGTCCGAAAAGGCGGCCAAGGCCCGTGCATACTCAGCGTCCAACATTCGCCAACGCTCCCCTTAGGTCTTGGATTTGAGATAGCTCTGGGCGAAGAGGTCACCCTGCCCGGCCGCCTTGTTGAGATATTGCAGCGCGATCTGCTTGGATTGCGGATTGCCGCCGTTCTCGTAGAGATCGACACCGAGCTCGTATTGCGACTTGGCATCGCCCGCGTCGGCTGCCCGTTGCAGCCACTTGCGGCCTTCTGCCCGGTCGGCAGCCTTGAAGCCGCCGATGCGGTAGAGCGAGCTTAGCGAGCGGGCCGCCTCGACATTGCCCTTTTGTGCGGCCTTGACGACACCGTCGAACAGGATATCCGCGGCCTCCTGCCCGGCTTCCGCACGCATCAGCTGCGAGATCATCAAGTCGAGCGCCTCGGGCTTGCCCTTGGAATAGGCCTTGACGAGGAGACTGTTGATTTCGCTCGGGTCGCCGCGCGTGCCGATGTAAATAGCGGCCAGTTCATAGGACGCATTGGGGTCGTTGCTGCGCGCCGCTGCCTTCAGCGGCTCGAGGATCTTGGCCCGGTCCAGATCGGTCTTGGCACTGCGATATGCTTCCAGCAACTGTTCACGCGACAGCACGTTGACGCTGGCGGCCGTCGCAACGCTGATCAGATAGGATCCGTCACGCCCGCCGGACGTGGCGCGATAGACGCGTGCGGCAAGCTGGCCAGCGCCCTGCTTGTCGAGCTTACGCGCCAGTTCCAGCCAGGCATGACCGAGCTTCGGGTTGGGGCCGCCCTCGAGGCCGAGATAGTGGACCCGCGCTTGGCGCAGGGCACGATCGGCCTTCGATGTCTTGTCCGCCCGATAATAATAGTCGGAGGCAAGCGCGACGTTGCCGGACTTCTCAGTCCGCTCGGCCAATTCGCGGAATGCCTTCGTGGCACCCGCGGCCGCAGCTTCATCGAGCCAGGCGTCGGCGGTGCGGAATTCCCCGCCCCCAATCTCGCCGCTATCGAGCAGCTGCGCCAAGAGCAGCCGCGTGTTTGCGTCGGACTTGTCAGCTGTCAGCGGCAGATAAACCGAACGGGCGATCATCGGGACATTTGCCGGACGATAGACCCCAGCGAGGTGCCCCTTGACAAGGCGGCGGCCGGCGCTGGCATCGCCGGCAAGTGCAGCGCGCTCGAAAGCAGCGTAGGCCTCACTGCTTTTACCGCGATTGAGCACCAGATTGCCATAGGCGCGGTTGTAGCGCACCACCTCGTCCTCGGCCTTCGCATGCTGCGCGGCATAGGCAAGCAACTGTTCCGGATCACGACGCGACTTGAAGCCCGCCTTCTCGTAACCGATCTGGACCTTTGCGTCGTTATAGGCAAGCTTCGGCGAAGTCGTACACCCGGCTATGGAAGCCAACATGGTTCCCACCACGAGCGTCTTACTCAAACTCATCATCTTCTTCATTGTCAGTCCACCCTTACCCCTCAAATACATCCAACGGTGGCCCTAACCGATCACGCGTCGGCAGATCCAAACCACCACCAAGGTCGGCGTCAGGCCGGCCCTATCCCCATGTTCAGCACCGATCGGGCTGTGTCGAAGTCGCGCAGCAATCCGAGCCCTATATCGAGCACCTGCGCCGTCTCCTTGGCGCTGCCGGCCTCGACATAGCAACGCATCTCAGGAGCATTCCCGGACGGCCTGAAATGGACGATCCTGCCGTTGCTGAGAGTCACTCGCAGTCCGTCGAGTTCGCTGATCCCGGAGACCTGCCCCAAAGGGGCGGTAAAGCGCTCAAGATTAGTGTCATCGGCGCGCAGCCAGGCCATCAGTGCAGCACTCCGCTCGGTCGCAAAGTTCTCCAGCCGGTCGGCAGCCGTGAACGGCAGACCGAGGCTCAGTTTCAGCTTGGACAGCGCCTGGCCGGTAGCCGCCGCCGCGGCGAGCACGGCCAGAATGGGCAGGAACGAGTCACGCGTCGGCAAAGGCTCGAGCACGCCCGACGCCACCGGAAAGGACGAACCGGTCAGCGTCCCGCCATTCGCCTCGAAACCAACAACGCCTTGGTGTGTCTTTTGCGCTTCTTGCATTCCGGCAATCACGAAGGGCGAGCCTACCTTGGTACGCACGACATGACTGCCAAGCGCCTCTATGCCCGAGTTGGAAGTGATCGGCGTGACGATCGCATCGGCGCCGAGAAAGTGGGCAGCGATCAGGCCGCATATGTCTCCGTTGATCGGTGTGCCGGTCTCGTCGGCGATCAGCGGCCGGTCACCGTCACCATCAGCCGAAACGATCGCGTCGAGGCGGAGCTCGGCGGCCCACTCTTGCAACGCCGCGATGGTTTGGGCGGAGACGGCTTCCGTATCGACCGGGATGAAGACTTCGCATCGGCCTAGATCGAACACCTCGGCCCCATAATAGACCAGGATCTCGCTCAGCATGTCGCGCGCAACCGTCGAATGCTGGTAGACACCGACGCGCATGCCGGAAAGGGCACTTTGCGGTAGCAAGGTCTTGTTGCGGTCCATGAACAGCGACACGGCATCCGCCGCCCCGTCAGTTTCGTTTGCCGGATCCGTCGCGACAGGCGTTTCCAAATCGGCCAGTTCCTGGGCGATCGCGGAAATCCCCTGCTCGTGAGTTTTGTCGATTTCTCCATCCGGGAGGTAGAATTTGATGCCATTGCGATCGGCCGGAATGTGCGAGCCGGTGATCATCATCGAGGCAGCGCCCGTGCGGATCCCGTAAAAGGCAAGCGCAGGGGTGGGCAAATGGCCGCAATCCACCGGCTGCAGGCCGAGCGCACCAAGCGCCGATTTGACGTTGGCGGCGATCGTCGGACTGGAGTCGCGGAAATCATAGCCGACCAGAACGCGATCGCCTGGCTTTGCGATCCGGTTTCGCAGCAGAAAGGTTGCAAACGCTGCCGAATAGACGAAGGAGGGCTTCCCCTTCAGATCCACCGACAGACCGCGCAATCCACTCGTACCAAATTTCAGGCTCAAACCAGCCTCCTTGAAGCAAAACGCAATTAAATGTCAGTCTCGTTCCGATACGTTGTAGAGAACGCTGACGCGTCCCCCGAGATTCGAGGAGAACAACGCTCCTTCGAACAGCTTCCCGTAAACCTTTCTGTCCTCTGGATAATAATGCAGGTAGGCATCCAGCCAGGCGATGCGATCAGGACGGATCAGGCCGTTCTTGTCGCGCGGCAGTTTGACCTGCGGTTCTCCCGCCAGCATCTCCATCTTCGACGGGTCATTGATTGAACCCAAGGCGAAGTGCGCCAGCCTCTCCAGGCCGTTGTCGCATTGCGACAGCGCATCGTATCCGTTGGCCTGCAACAGCGATGCCATCATCACCAGAGGCCCGGCGGCATGGAGGTGGTAGTCGCGCGCCTTCTTCTTGCGCATGAGTTCGAGAGGCAGCGCGCCGTCGGCCGTCACCTGACAAACGCCCAGCTTGTAGCTCTCGAAGCCGAAATCCAGGAAGTCCTTGCGCCCGATCGCAACTCCGACCGCGGTCACGGCAAACCCGCCCCAATAGCGATGGTTCTGCTTGTTAGAGTTGCGGTCGCCCGATTCCGTATAGACGGGGATCGTCCGGTCGGCGAGATCGCCCAGCCACGTCTCGATGGCACTGGTGTCGAACTTGAGCAGCGCCGCAGCAGGGCGGACCTGAACATAAGCCAGGGCGGCGCCGGCCAGAATTCGCGTTGTGCTCAGATAGCTCTGACGCGTCTTCAAATCCGAAAGCGCATCGGCCCTGGCCCAACTGTCCAACGCGTTCAGGGCACAGCTTGCCGCATCCAGCCGGTTACCATCGGTCTCGGTATAGTTGCTTGCATACTTCGTAACGAAGGCGGCGAACTCACGTGTCTGGGCAATCGCCTTGTCGTAGCGTTCCTTGTGTTGCGGATCGATCGTCGAGTGACTGTCGTCCTCATCCTCGTAAATGCTGGTAAGATTGAGCGAGATCACCGGCGCCGGTGGGCTGAGCGTGCAAGTCTTCTTGCCATTGTTCTTCGCGATATGCCTTGCAAGCTCGAAGGGCACCGTCAATGTGGCGGCCTGAACGGCCTGTGCCGCACCTACCAGGATAAGGGCGCTTGCCAGGAGGCTAAATCTCGAAAGCTCGACCATTGCCATTCACTCGGTTCATTTCGTTTAATCGCTGGCTTCCAGCCCCGATCTTCATGACCGGGGCTGGAGCGCTCTTCATTGCCCTACGGACAAAGCCTTGTATTTGCTGTCCCAATAGGCAGCCTTGCCGGCATCGGGATCCAGTCCGACAACGCCGACCTTGTAAGCGACGGCCAACTCGCGGGCAGCCTTGGAGTTGCCGGCTTCCCCGGACTTGGTCAGCCAGTCGAAGGCCTTGGTGGTATCTTTTGCCGCGCCGTTGCCGAAGAAATAGGCCTGGTAAAGGCGATACATGGCATAGGGCTCTCCGGCATCAGCCGAAACTGTCAGCCAATGAATAGCCACGGCATCATCCCGGCTCCCCAGCTTGCCGTCGATATTGAGGCGCGCGATTTTCAGCAGATACTTGCCCGGCGCACTGACGTCCGGCCCGAGGAAAATCAGAAGCTCGTTCACTTCGGTCGGGGTCGACGCGATGCGTTCGTCGGCAATCTCGCTGATCAGCTTGTTGGCCGCATCCTTGTCGCCGGAGGCATAGAGCTTAAGCAGCTCTTCCTTCGCCTTTTCGGTGGAGGAAGCCGTCCACATGCCCTGCAGATGGCCTTCGGCCAAGTCGCGCAGGACGGAGATGCGTCCAAGCGCATAGGAACGCAGGAAGAAGCCTTCTGCCTTGGCACGGTTGTCCACGCCGTCCACGCCGTCGCGGAATGCTGCGCCGACCGCGTACAAATCGTCGGCATCCTGATCGGACATGCTCTCGGCCAACGACAGCCAGTAGCGTGCCAAGGTCTTGGCCTGGGGATCCGGCAGCGTCGAATAGACACGAGCCAAGTTGACGATGGCATCGACCGAGCAGGCCTCGCCCGCGGCGGTCATTTTTGCCAGATCCTGCAGCGCGTTCGGGTCGCCGGGATCGACGAGCGAGATCTTCGCCTTGAAGTCACCGGCATCGGCCGCCTTCTGCAGCCACGTACGCCCGGCTGCGGAGTCCTGCGACAAGTCCGCCAGAAGGACCTTGCCATATTCCCGCATGCCTCGCGGATCGCCCATTTCGGCAAGTTTCTTGTAGATCTCGTTGAGCGCCGCCGGCGTCGCCTGCCCGGCTCGCTGCAAGAGCTGGGCTTTCAGCATCAGCGCATCGGGGTCACCTGTCTCGATCAGCGGACCGAGGGCGGCGATCTGGACGAGCTTGTCGCTGAGCTTGATCGCAACGTCGAAGCGGTTGCTGATGATCGACAACTGCGCCAAGCGCTGCTGCTCCTTGTCCTGCAGCGACGAGACGAAAAGGAGCAGGCGCTGCGCAGCTTCCGGGTTCTGCTCGAAGCTGTTGGCACCGGTCTCCCAGCGGGCGACGACATAGCCGATTGCATCTGGGCTGCCCTTGAAGGCGGCCTGTTGCAGGTAGACGCGCCCCTTGGCGCGGTCGGCCTGGTCCGGCTTGCTCAGCATGTTAAGGCCGGTCACATAGATCGAATAGACCGATCCGAAGATCGCCGCCTTGTGGCGCCAGTCGTTCGACAGCGCCACCGAGATCGGAGCCCCCTGGCCGCAGGCGAACATGCCGGCGAGTTTCGCCGCACCATCAGAATTCCCGGCCACGGCAGCTTCGCTGAAGAACTGCATGGCTTTGTTCAGGTAGGTGGGATCCTTCCTGCCCATCTCCAGATAGATCTTGCCGATCTCGTCACTGGCATCGGAGGAGCCGGCCGAGGCGGCGGCCTGTAGGATTTTCAGCGCCTTCTCGATATCGTCCTTTGAGGCACCGCTGCTGGCAAGAAATTCGCCATATTGCACAGGCACATCTTCCGAACGGTCCGGGGCCTGCATGGCGCGCTCGAAATAGGTTTTCGCCTTCGCGTCGTCGCGGTTACCGCCGAATTCACCCGCATAGATTCGGGCCAACCACTCGTCTGCCGGGCGCAGCCCAGCCTCGCCGGCGGCGGCTAGATACTTCACGGCGAGCGTGAGGTCCTGGGGCACCGAGATGCCCGTCGCATAAGCCTTGCCAAGGCTGAACTGGGCCGACGACATCCCCCCGTCGGCGGCCTGCTTCAGGTATGTCATCGACTTCTGGATGTCGATCTGGTCGATCTGGTTCGAGCGGTAGAGTTCGGCCAGGTTCTGCGCCGTTTTCGGATCGCCGGTTTTGGCGAAGGCTTCCAGCCACCTGAGCGCGGTTTCGACCTCCTTGCTAACGAGGTTGCCGCGCAGATAGAGAAAGCCGATCTGGTTCAGGGCCGAGCAATCGCCCTGCTTGATCTGCCCGATCAGCCCCAGCAGCGCGTTCGTCACCGCACTCTTCTTCTGATCCTCCGAAGCCTGCGGGTCGAGGGTGATGATGCGGGCATATTCGATCATCCCCTGCGGGTCGGATGCCAGGGCCGACTTTTCCAGGTAGAAGCGCGACTTGGTCAGATCCCGCATCTCGCTCGGGCCATCGTCGCCATAGAACTGGCCGAGCACGAATGCCGCGCGGGTGCTGCCCGAACCATAGGCGTCAAGCAGATACGACTCCGCCTCCCGAAGTTCGTCGACCGTCGAGCCGTTCTCCATCAGCACGCGTGCAAGCGGAATGAGGAAAATGTCACGCCGGGGCGGATATTTCTTCAGGCCGGCGCGCAAGAGTTCTTCGGCTAAGGCAGGCGACTTCTGCACCCGCTCGCTGCCCCGGCTGTATTCGAGGGCGAGAGTGACAATATCCTGAGCTGGCAGCTTGATTTCGCCGATTGGGCCCTTCGTCCAGTCCCGATCGAGCTTCACGCGCGTGGCCTGATCGGTTACAGGCTTGCACACAGCCTTGTAATCGAGATTCGGAGGGTCGAGCGGGATCGCCGGGTTGTCGGCCCGGACTGCCGTCGCAAACCCGGCCGAAGCGGCGACGACCGCAACGGCGACTAAAGACTGATAAAAATGAAATTTGCGCACTCTACTCGTCCCCACGCTTTTGCCCCATTCTTCGCGAAATTATCGGTCGATGCCCGTCGCTGCCAGGAAACCGGCCGGTCCGTTCGGCGTCTCGACGACGACGACGTTCTGTCGATCCTTGGCAGTCAGAGAAACCTTCTCTAGCTCGGTGACTTTCTGGTCGCCCTCGGAGACTTCCAGGCCGATGTCGACGACCGGCAGTTCCTTGGATGCCATGGCGGCTGGCGCAAGATCCTTGAACAGCACCTTGCTGTCGCCGTTGAGACGCAGCGACAGGTTGGCCGGCTTTGTCGAGAAATTGTAGAAGGTCAAAGCCGACTTGGAGGGATTTTCAACCTCCTTGTCGGGAATAACCACAATGCCATTTTGCCCGTCCCCGTCCGCGCCGACCGCCACGGTGTAGAATTTGCCGGGTTCGAGCTTGGCTTCGGTCGAGGTCGAATCGTCGGAAATCTTATAGGAGCCGTTGCCGATCAGCCGGTAGTTCGACAATGCGACGGGATCGACGTCGAACTTCTGTCCCGAGAAGTCGAGGCTCACTCCATCCTTCAGCTTCACATTGAGGAAGCGAACGAGGCTTTTGTCGGCCGGGATCGGCGCATCGTAGAGGCCGGCGTCGTTCGCCAGCAGGTGCGTCGGGAAGGTACCTAGGGAGGCTCCCAAGACGAGTGCAACACGGATTGCTTGGATTTTGCGTTTCATGATCTCATCCCACTCTTCAATTTGACGTTGCGGCATTGTGGAAAATGCCTTCTGGGTACCGGCACAGCTTTACCGAGCCCGCCGATTTTGCCCCGCCACCCATCTTGAGGCTGACATGGACAGGTGCATTCCGCGTCCCCCCGGGGAGCGCCTGATAAAGCTTGGCAAGTCCGCTCACGCGCGACGGGCTTTCGAAGGAAACGTTCTTGGCGGGACCATTGGCGTAGCTGTAGTTCGACTGGAACCCGGTCAGCGCTTTGTTGGTAAACTCGTAAACGAGGTAATGATCGGATGCCTTGCCAACCAACGCAGGCAGATCAAGATCAACCGTATCGGTCTCATCAAATGTCTTCTCAGCAAGCTTAAACTTGCCGCCGCAATCACCGACAATTGCGGGAACGATCGTCTCGTCGACGTAGTCAACACTTCGCAGCACGGACTGGAGATCCGAGTATTCCCACACCAGTATTTCAGGCTTCTTGGCCAACCCATTGGCGTTCTGCGCCCAGCCGTAAATCGACTGCGTCAAACCACCGCCAGCAATCGAGAAGCCAGATACATCGTGCTTCAGGGCCTCCCGAAGGAAGCCGTTGAAGTTGAAATCCATCCGCTCATCCGTAAAGGACGTTCCGACGACATGGACGAGTTCCCGGCCCGGCGTGTCATCGTCGGTCAGCAGGGCGTCCAAGTTGTCGACGTTGCGCTTGGTCGAATAGCCGGTGACGCTTTCAGTAGGGATCTTCTCTTGGCAAATCTCGTTGAGCGCTTTGCCCATATTGAAGCGTATCGGAGCGGCTTTGCCAGTCAGTTCAGTCTTAAACTCGGCGGTGTCAATAATGTTGCCTGCTAGGCCACGGATCTTCTCGGCCAGAGCCTTGGCGACCACTTGAGCGCCTTCCGGGGTCCAGTGAATATCTCGCTTTAAATAATAGGCACTCCAGTCGAATTCCGGTGTGGCGTCTTTGATTTTAGTAATGTCGACGGCATCAATCCCGACGTCGCGCAAAGACTGAACCATCGCTCGGAACTGCTCGGCGGAGAACGCCGGATCGTAGAACATGTCAGAAAAGATGCCGCCATTGGGAATAGACTGCGCGCCGGCAATGCCGCGGGGCAGCATCGGCACCAAAATGAGGTGAATGCCTCGATAGCGCAGGGCGTCGTTCACGTCCTTGAAGGCATCCAGCGTTTCCGCAGACAGCTCATACATGTTCTCCATGTCGCCTTCGCGGAAGAACCAGCCGCCATAACCTTGATACATCTTTACGGCTATCGAGGTCTGAGGAGACTTTTCCACGAGCCCCTCGCACTTGTAGAGTATTTCACCGGCCGACGCCGAAGCCACCGAAAGAGCACAGGTAAGAGCTGCCATCCCGACTACGGATAGAACGCTCGATAAACGCGCCGTGCTGAAGAAGTTGGCATGCATCATTTCGAAACTCCTGCACGGGCTTCCTTGACGTAGGAGTTTTTCAGGCGCCGGGCGAACTGGCTTCCCAATTCCTCGGCGTGGTCGAGCAAGGCAAAGATTTCATCCTTGTTGGCGTCCTTGTCGCGGCCGTAGAGCAGAACGGCTTTGCGCAGGATCATGTCCGGAACTTCGGCCGCAACGAGCGCGTTGAGCCAATGTTCGGCCTCGGGGTTCTGGTTGGTCGGGTTCTTGATGAAATAGTAGTAGTAGAGCTGAATCATCGCGTCGGTGTTACCGAGCGCGGCAGCCTTCTCCAGCCAGGCGACGCCCTTTTGCTCGTTCTGCACGGCACCCGCACCGGCAAGATAACTCCGGCCCATCTCGGTCATTGCGGTGACGGACCCGTTGAGCGCGGCCTTGATGTAGTAGGCGAAAGCACGCGATTCATAGACGCGCGAGCTCGGTCCCTTGGAATAGTTGCGCGCCAGCGCCAGCGCGCTACGGTTAGATCCCATGAAGGCCAGATCCCGATAGAGCGCTTCGGCCCGATCGCGATCCATCTCGACATCCTGGCCGAAATAGTAATTTGTCGCGATGCTGTTTAAGGCTTCCTCATTGCCGAGTTCAGCCGCCTGCTTCGTCAGTTGGTCGGCCTTGGCGAAGTCCTTGGACCTGTATTGGCCCTTCAGGTACTGCCGGGCAAGGAACATACGCAGATTGCCGTTAGTCGGCAGATGCGGCAGTGCGCCTTCGACCGCGTCGATCAGATAGCGGAAGCTCTCCTCGCCGACGGCCTTTGGATTGACGTTGACGGCGACGCGCGTGAGCGGCCCGCCTTGTCCACGTTCGGCAAGGATGTTGCACCAGCCGACCACCCTGCGGAAGTTTAACGCTTGGCTCGACGGCCATTTCTGGCGGAGCTTGAACGCGGTGATGATCGCATTGACGTCACGCCGGTCAGCGAGTTGTGCCAGCCGCACCAGGACCGGTTCGGCAAAATCCTCGCTGAGGCCATCCTCCTGCGTTAGTTGCTGAACGAAGCCGAGTAGAGTGGCATCGTCGCCCTTGAAGGACACGACGACATCTTTCATTTGTCGATGCGCTTCTGCCGCATCAAGTTTTCCGGCCGCCCGTCTGACTTGGACCAAGAGAAAGCGGCCAGTCGGCAGTTCCAGCATTTCCGGTGTGTTCAGCAGGACCTCGGCCTTGTCGAACTGCTTGAGCGCAAAATCGATCTTAGCGAGCTGCACATTGCTTTCCGGCGTCAGGATGCGCGGATCAAAACTTGCGTAGACATCGGCAAGACGCTTGAGCTTGTCGGCACTGCCGGTCGAAAGCGCGAGTTCGGCGGCATCCGGACCGGCGGTAAAATAACCTTGCGACAACGCATTCAGAAGCAGAGTGAATCCGGCTTCCGGATCGGCTTCGAACTGCGGCGCCCCCTTGGCCAGCAGCACGCCATATTCCTTCATCGCCCACAGATTATGCTGGTCCGCCAGCTCGCGGACCTCGGCATAATACGGCGAATAGTTCAGCGTAACTTCGAGATCTTGCCGGGTAAGCTTGGCAAGTGCCTCGCGCAGCTTGAGCTGCATCTCGGGCGCATCCGCATGCTGCTGCTTCAATCCCTCGTAGATCGACCGGGCCCGAGCCGGCTCTTCCTTGACCAGGCGCCCCTCGCGAAAGATATCACCGAGGATGGGGCCCACCGAAAGGTCACCCGCGTCATAGGCGCTCGACAGCTCGGCGACGAGCTGCTCCGGCGGAATGGGCATGTCCGCCGGTGTCGCATAGTAGCCGGCCTTTTCGGCGCTGACGATTATGCGAGCCAGACGACCGATGACCGACGATTTTCCGCCCTTCCAGATGTCCAGGTAGATCGGCAGGGCGTATTTTGCGATCAGGCTGTCCGATAGGTTGATGCGGGCGAAGCGGTCGGCGACGACGAGCCGCTCCTGTCCCGCCTCGGCAGCACCGTCCAGCATGCGATCCATGGCAACAGTGGCGCGGGCCAGATCCTTCTCGACATAGATGCCCTGGTAATAGAGCTTGGCGATCAGGTAATTGGCTCGGTAGCTTCTCGCCTCGTCGAGCATCGACACGGCCCACTTGGAGTCCGCCTCATCGAAGCCGTAGACGTTCTCGTCAACTAAGTCGAGCGCGATAAGCTCGGCCGCGCGGCTCGAGCCGCCGTCGACGAGCCTCCAGATCAGATGACGCGGTCCGTCCTTGCCGAGGATGGAAAATAGCACATTGCGGTTCTTTTCGATGATCCCGACGGCGCTGTCGCTGCCGCCACCGGCGGCCAGCTCCAGCAACGACTTGAGCACATCGGGGTGCTGTTGCGCATCGAAGGAGGTTGCATAGCGTCCCGCGAGGCGGATAACCGCGCTATCGTTGTCGAGTGCCGACAGGTTGGCCATCAGCAACATCTGGCTGCGGAGTGTATCGGCTTCGGGGGAGGTCTGGCGATTGAGCAACATAAGCAGCTCGAAAGCCGCATCGAGCGAGCCCTTTGACATCTTATCGCGCAGGGCAACTTCGGTGTCGGTGGCGATATCATCTGCCTGTGCATCGACGCTGGCCGGAGCCTGGATAGCGGGTTCGGCAGGTTGCAACGCGGCGCGCAGAGCTTCCGCTTCGCCTTCGTTTGCCGCACCGCCCTTGCGCAGCAGCAGTTCGGCGAGCCCCGCCGTCACCTTGGCATTGATCTTAGCATCGCCGGCCGCCAGCAGGCTGCGATAGACGGCGATCGCTGCGTCGATGTCGGCAACCCTCAGGGGGTTGTGATCGCTGGCGATCGTGCCGCGCGCCAGCAGTCGTGCATAGTCCAGGAGCGCGCTCGCCTCCTTCGACGCCTTATAGTCGGCAAGTGTCTTCTGCTCGGCCTGATAGGCCTTCTTCGCCTCGGCCGCCAGCTGTCGCGGCATTTCAGACGCCGTCGTAGCCGGCGCCATGGCAAGGATCACCACCGAAGACGCCAATGCGGCGAGCAGGAGGCGTGATTTTCTCGTTGCGAGATTCATCCTTTCACTCCCCTTGTTGCGCGTTGAACGCAGCCGACTGCGGCGAGCCCGTGGCGTCGATACAATAATTGGTCGAGGCATCGTCGGCCCCGAACTCCGGCTGCAGCGATTGCGGAATGATGACGCCGTTCTTCGCCAGCGCGCACTGCTTCCTCACCGGAATGCGTGGCACGCAGACCGAGCGCACCAGCACACCCGTCTTCATATTGCGCGTGACGACGTCGAGCCCGAGCGGCTTGAGATCACCCGAAACGTAGCGAGGCAGCTGGTCGACGAACCTGTTGCCGAAAAATATCGCCTCGGATGCACCGCGGGTCATCAGGCCGACGCGGTTGTTCTCAAGGAGGTTATCACGGGCAGCCACCGTTGCGACCGGATAGTAAGGATCCTCGGCGAAGTCGCGGAACTCGCTTTGCTCTGCGACCTTGAGGTTGTCGATATAGGCTTCAATGCCGGCCGCCTTGTTCTGACGGATCTGGTTGCCCTCCACATGGACATCCCAGGAATTGCGTACCTTCACGCCAGATCGGCCATTGCCGTAGAACATGTTGCTGTCGATGAGAGCGCAGGGGCTTTCCATCGCGGAGAACCCATCACCTTCGTTGCGGCTCGCATCGTTGGCATAGACGATTGTGCCGTAGCTCTGGCGGTCGAGCATGATGCCGGACCCGTGGTTCTCGAACGAGAGGTTGCCGAGGATGAAACTGTCGTCGACCTCGCGCGAGATGATGATGCCGTGCTTCTTCTGCGTCCCGTAGGCCGTGTTGTAGGCCATCATCAGGTTTCTCGACCGGTCGTGCGGGTCGAGGCCATAGATCACGCCGTTGACCAGTTCGTTGCCGACGAAGACGATGTCCTTCGCCTCGAACGCGTAGAAGCCGTAATAGAGGTTCTCGAATGAGTTGTTGATGAAATAGCCGGTTGGCGCCGCCGCCTGGACCTTGCGGGCCACAGTGTCGGTCGAGCCGGAGGACAGGGACATGCCGTAGGTGCGGCCGCCGGCATAGCCCAGCGCGACGAAGCGGGAGGCCGCGGCAAGGGTCTCGCTGCCGCTCCAGCTGAGGATGAAGGGACGGAAAAAGATGCCCTTCTCGTGGTCGTAGACATAGCTCGGTTGACCGGTCGTCACATCGACCGACGAGACGGTTACACCATCGAAATAGATATTGCCGCTGTTGACGATGAAGGCGCCGGCCTTGGTATTAAGCTTCAGCGACTTGATCTCCTGGCCGCTGACGATGAGCGAGGCACCGTCGTTGACGGCGAGCGGCACGTTCAGGGTCACTTCGTTGCCGTCCAAGGAGATGGCCTCCGGATCGGTCGCCCGCACCTGGGCGATGAGCTCGCTCATGGTCAGGACACCGCGTGTGACGAAGATGATGCGAGGAACGGTCGATTCAGAATTGAGGTAGAGATATTCGCGCACACCGAGGTTGATGATCTCGTCGAAATGCTCGGACGAGAATCGGATCAGGCGGGTGGCGCGCGTCTCGCCGCGCTTGGATATGTCGGCAAGTGCCTCGTTCGCCTCCCGCAGCGGCGGCACAGGAATCCTCGAGGTGATCGACTCACGCCCAAGCAGCAGGTTGGGCATGAAGGGCCGGCCGGCCATCGGCAGGCTGTTTTCCTTAGGCGAGGACAGGGCAATGCGCCCATCGCTGACGGTTGACGCTCCCCCGAAGTGGAGCGCGTCGGGCGCTGATTTTGCCGGAGCGGTGGCACTATTCAGCCAGCCCTTGTCGTCCAGCACGCTGGCGCGGGCCTCAGCCAAGCGGCGGAACTCGCCGACGCGTGCCCTGTAATCGGAAACCGCCTTCACGCGCGTGGTCGCCACGTCGACATTTCCGAAAATGGCGTCCGCCTCGGTGACTGCGACCTTGTCGGCGTCGTCGGCAGCCGCAAGCGAAGCCACGGACTGGCCGCTCGCGGCCAGATAACGCGCATAGCGCGCCAGCGCCTCGCCCCGTAGCTTGGTGGGTTCTGCCACCTGGCCTATGGACGCAGCAAGGAGCGTGTGCCCCTCGCCCGAAGTCGACGGCAATAGGTTGCCGATAGCGGCGGCGAAATCGGCACCGCTGTCCTCAGTGCCACGGAAGCCGGCAAAGCCAGCTACGCCGAGCGCAACCGCCTGCCTGAGATCGGCATCGGCTCCGCCGCGGACGAATTCGGTAAGCAGTCCCCGACGGCCGGCATATTGCCAGAGCCGCGCCGCCACTTGTGACAGCAAGGCAATGTCATCGGCGCTAGATGACTCAAGCCCGGCGAGCTCCGCCGTATCCGGGAGCTCTCCATTGATCAAACTCGCAGCCACCTGCAACGCCTTCGTCGCCGCCAGACCGGTTGCAATCGCCTTTGCCCCAACCGGCTGGTCGACGGGAAGGGAAAAGACCGTCCGGATGCCGGCTCGCAGTGCCGTGATCTGCGCAATCTTCGCAGCACGCGTTATGTTCGGTCCTTGCGCCAGGATGAAAGCGGGGTCACGAACGATTTCAATGTCGCGGAACAGCGTAACGGCCTGCGCATCGCTCAGCTGCAGCTGTTTCGACTTGGCGGCACCGGCAACGAGCTCCACCAGGGCTTTCACGTAGTTGTCGTAACCGGCGACGGAGAAGCTGTGAATGAGCGCGAGATAGCTATCGACAGCGGAGGCCGGCGGCAACGCCAGATTGACCGCCCTGTCGTAGCCTACCAGCGGTCGCTCGTCCCGGATGTCGGCCATGACCGCATCCGAAACCAGCCGGTTGCGCGCCGCCTCGTTCTTTTCTGCCAAAGTCAGAAGCTCGAAGGCACGTGTATCGAGGCTGAGCCGCGCCTGTTCGCGAAGCGCTGCGATATCAGCTCCACCCTTGACGCCATGCGCAACTTCCACGGCATCGACCCATGCCGACAGGATGAGGTTGCCAGAACCGGCGGCGCTGGCACCGGCATGCCGGATGACGTCGACTTCGATCTCGCCAAATACAAGCTGGGCGAGTTCGAACTTTTCGGCGCGCGGTGACATGCGCAGCAGATCGGTTAGCACCCGGAAGACAGCCGGGTCGGCGACCGCGCCCGCATTCGCGCCCGCAAGCTTCATGAGCTCCTGCCGATCAGCTGCGGAGGTCAGACCGTCGAAATAGAGCGGCAGGAAATCGACGTAAATATCCAGGGCAAGTTCATTCAGCTTCGACTGAGCCAGCCGCTTGGCAAGATCGAGGCTGAGCTTGGCTGCCTCGATCCCGGACACGTAGTCGAGAATGAGCGTATAGCGCACCTTGAACGAATCCGGATCCGTCGTCGACAACGACTGGTCGGAGCTGGCAATGAGGCTCTTCAGTGCGCTGATGCCGGCATCGCGTGCCGATAGTCCTTGCGCGCTCATCTGCTTGTGCAGCTCGCCGGCCACAACGGCCAGCCGGCTGCGCACGTCAACGCCGGCGATCTGGGTCGCATGGTCGAGGCTCTCGATGCGTGCCACTTCCCTGAATATCTCGAAGTAAGCGTCGAAACTGCGTGACTTCTCGTCGTCGCGCAGGGTCTGCCAGCGCATCAGCGCGAGCTGCGCCCCATATTTCAGGCTGTCCTCGGTGATTTCGCGCTCGGCCGGTGCGAGCTGGTCCAACTGCGGGCTCTGCTCGCCGACCGTCAATTCCTGCGCATGGACGGCACGCAGGCTCATGCCCGTTGGTACAACCGATAGGAGCGTTGCCAGGGCGGTCAGGCCGACAAGGCCCTTGACCACAGGAGTTGCAATCAGTGTCAAAGATGTGCGCATGCCATTCGATCCCTACGACAACAGCGAGGAGACGGTCGTCAGCCACCGCAGCGATATCACCGGGGGCCTCCATACCGGCCGTTGGAACTTGACGATCACCGGTTCGTCGACAGGAACGTCGAAGCCGTCCGGGATCCCAAGGTTGATTTCCGCGAGGGCCTTGCCGTCCTCGTCAGTGAAGACCTTGGTGCTGTTGACATAATTTCGCGCATCGATCGGAACCGAAACGATCCGCCCGGATTTGGGAAACTCGATCCGGGCCTCTGCTGCGTTTAGGGCAGTGACTGCATCGGTCAGCTTGACATAGGCCGCAACATAGGGCCTTGCGCCCCTGTCCGAGAGACGCACGACCGGCGTGCCCTTGCGCACATAGTCCTGTGGCGCAGCAGCCTGGGCACTGATTTCGCCGCCATTGCTGGCCTCGAGAAACTTTGTGTAGTCCCGCGACGTCTTCAGTGCGGCGAAGAATTCCCCCTTCGCCACTTGGCCGGCATCCTTCACATAAACGACCTGGCCAGCGGTATGGGAATCAAGTTCTGTACCCGGTACGGCGACATAGGCCACCTGCGAGACAGCGCTCATGCTGCGTTGCGACATCAGCTGGAAGATGAGTCCGATCAGTACGAGAGCGACCACGCCAAGGCCAGCCAGCTCGGCGAACCCACTAAAGCCTCTCGAAGCAGGGCGAACCTCCGGCGGCACCCGGTCGGCGAACTGATCAGCAAAGGACGGGTTGCGCCCCTTGTACCATCCGAGCACGTTGACCAGCCTACTGTATTGCTCGCGCCCGCCGGTCACAACGAGGTTAGTCTCGTCGCCGGACTGCTCTGCGCGAACGAGGACATCTCCCTTCCAGGCCATCTCGCCCTTGACCATGGCGACGCGCGCAATGCCGCTGTAACCTAGGAGTTCCTGCGCCAACGGCACGATCAGACCACTGGAACTCGGGCCTAGCACGAGAAACGTGCGGCCAGAAATTTCCACCGTTATATCCGCGGACGCGTTCATCTCGTTCATATCCCTCGTGTTCAACCCAGACGGACTTTCGGTGCTTCGACCTCGACCACCTGGGGGAACCAGTCGTCGATCTTCCAGTTGAGATCAGGGTCCTTGCGGACATACGTAAATTCGGACAGTCCGGAAGCGTTGCGGATCGTCACCACCTGCCCCCTGCTGAAGGAAACCGGATTGCCCGACACGAAGGGTGTGAAATCCCCATCCACGCCGTACTCCGCACGCCGATCACCATGCAGGAACCAGGTCTCGCGCTCGGCGCCGGAAACGCGGTAGGTGACCGAGTTCTTGCCATGGAAGGTCACGGCGCAGACTTGGCTGTCGTCGTAGGTGCGGTCGATCTTGACCGCTCCCCAGCTCTTCAGTGCGCTGCGGGTGAAGCTGACCTCCGGGGCATCTATCTTCTTCAGCGAGGCGACGATGTCCTTCACCCGCTGAGCCTGGGCCTTGGGCAGTACAACTATGGCATCCTCGCTATCGATGACCATGATGTCCTCGATATGGCTTAGGACGACGCGACGCCCGGATTGCGCGTGCACGAGGCAATTGCGCGACTGCGAGACGAAACCGTCGCCGCGCAGTACATTGCCGTTCTCATCCTTGTCGCTGATATCCCAGAGGGCCGACAGCGAGCCGATGTCGGCCCAGCCGATGTCGTCGCACGGTACGACTGCGACATTGGCGCTCTTTTCCAGCACGGCCGTGTCGATCGGAACGTCGTGCGGGCAGCGGGCGAAATCCTCGTCCGCCGGCATCAACAGCGTATGACTGCCGAGGTTACGGGTCGTGCCGCCGGCGATTGAGGCCGCAACGGCTTCATAAACGGCCGGAGCGTGCCGCTTGAGTTCCTCGACCAGCGCCGATGCGCGGAAGAGGAAGATGCCCGCGTTCCAGAGATATCCCATCTCGACGAACTGCTTGGCTCGCTCCAAGTCAGGCTTCTCGAGGAAACCCCCGGGCTGATCGACCAGTGCGCCAACCTCCTGGCCGTTCACAACATGGGGCTCACCGGGACGGATATAGCCGAAACCGGTTTCCGGCTCTGTCGGCACGATGCCGAAGGTGACGATCTTCGAGTTCTCGGCCAGCGGTATCGCCTTCTTGACGGCCTCCAGGAAGAGGGCCGGATTGTCGATGACGTGATCTGCCGGCATGGCCAGCACGAGCGCATCCGCGTCGCCCTGACTCGCAGCAACCGCAACGGCCGCAAGCGCTGCGGCCGTACCGCGCTGAAACGGCTCCAGAACGATGCCGGCGAACTCCTGCTCCATCTGCCGCGCCTGGGCATTGACCATGTCGATGAAGGCACGGCTGGTCAGCAGCCAGGGCGCCGAGAACATCGGATCGTTGACGCGCGCCAGTGTATTCTGGAACAGGCTACGGTCGTCGACGAGTTGCAGGAACTGCTTGGGCATATTGGCGCGCGACAACGGCCAAAGGCGCGTGCCGCTGCCGCCGATCATGATGGCCGGCGTTATTTTTACAGGCTTCGTCGGTATGCTCATTGTCATGCCTCCGGCATTGTCAGCGCAATGGATCTCGATCTTGCAGTTCAGTGCCACGGCGCCGTGTCAAAGGTCGCCAACACCGGCTGTCCGACCATCGACGGGTCGAGACTGCGACCCGGCTGCACCTGAATTTCAAGCTGTGTGGCGGTGTATTCGGTCACCTTGGGAATGGAGACGATGTCGGCATTCTTCGTCTCGACGCCGTCGAGGTAGCTGAGCGAGATCTGCGGCTTCTCGGAAATGTTGGCAAGGCGGCGGAATGGCAGGCGAACTGACACGTAGAGGGTTGCATCCTGGCGCACCAGCGAGAGCATCCGACCGCCGGCGCGACCGTAGGTTGAGCCAGGATGATCGACTGACAAGACATAGCAGTCGCAGGCGGACAGAACCTCCACGGTCGACTTGCCGTCGGCGGCCGGAGCATCAAGGACGATCGTCGCCAGACGGTCTCCCCGCTTCACCTTCTGCGGCAGATCGACAAATTCGACCACGCCATCGCGTGGCTGGTAGACGGTGACCGTCTCCGCGGCAATGCTCGCTGAAACAGCCTCGAAGGTAAACAGCCTCTTGTAGACGATATTGAACAAGAAGAAGAAAGCGGCCAAGCCAATGACAACGAATATCAAAAGCCCGAATATGCGGCCTGCAAGACCATTCCCAGCCAACGACGTCGCACCGACCACCGCAGCCTTAGCATTTTCCACTTGTGCCATCTGATTTCCCAATACGTAAATTTTTGAACCGCTATGAACGACCCGCCCGGCGAGATAGAGGTCAGCGAAATGGGCCAAGGGCGCCGTCTTTTCCGCAGGATCGAGAATTTGGAGGCCAGCGCGCCGTTCATCCGGATTCACCCAGACGACGCGCGTATTGAGAGCCAGCTCGAAGCAAGAGCCCTCGGTTTCTATGAGCAGGATCACCGCGACGTGATCGCCCGGAGCCCGCATGAGCGCAACCTCAGCGAGCCCGAAGCCAGTCACTGACCAGTCGCATACCTCAACGCGCATTCCGTCGATCAGCGCTGTAAGTGGCAATTTGAAGCGGGGGAACTCCCGTTCACGACGCTTGGACACGGCAACCGCAGTCATCAAAACACCCTGTCGGTGATTTTCGGCAAGCGTTCCGGCGCGTCGTCCGTGAAATAGCTACCGAGATTTGCGAGGAAGACGAGAACCGAGACGAAGACCAGCACTGCAACGGTATTGACCAGCCGCGACGACCATAATTTGAAGGCCGCGTCTATCCGGGAATCGGTCCGCTTGAATGCAGTCTTCTGACGCGTCCACTTCTGCCGGTCGAGCCGGAAGAAAATTATCACCTTCACTGCCGAGCCGAAGATCTGATTGAAGTAGAGCAGCGGAATATAGAGCAGATTGATCGACGGACGAACTGTCAGGAAGGTCAGCGCAAGGATGTATCGCGATACGATGACCCAGAGCACATAGAAGGCGGCAGTCCAGGGTGTGATCATCGCAGTGCCAAGAATGGCAAGTGTGATGCCCGACAGACTGGTCCACATCGACATGCGCTGATCGAGAATCGACCACCAAGTAAACGCGCCAATCCTGATCGGTCCAAGATGCAGGGCACGAGCATTTGTACGCAGCATGTTGCCGAACCAGCGGGTCATCAACACATAGGCCGAACCGATGAAGCTGGCGCTCGGAGGCTGCTCGATGGTCTCCACCTGAACGTCCGGCACGTAGTACATGTTGTAGCCGTTCTTCAGCAGCCAAAACCAGCTCGACTTGTCGTCACCGGTGAGCATGCGGATCCGGCCCAGACGCCAATGGTCGATATAGTCGTTCTGCACATGATCGATGAAATCCGGATCGCAGGCGAGCCGTGCGCGGAACATTGACATTCGCCCAGTCAGCGTCAGCACACGCTCTGCAAGACCATGCGACGACATCAGAATCTGACGCTGCGCAAAGCGCATCGAATACCATTGCTTGAAGATCTCCGCACCCTCGACGGTGCACACCTCATCCGTGGTAAGCGCGCCCAGATTGCGATTGATCAGGAACATGCAGGCACAGCGCTCTACGAGATCGGGCGGCACAATGCTGTCGCCATCGATCACTGAGACGGTGTCGTCGCCAGCCGGATTGAGCGCCGCGATGGCACGGAAGCCGGCAGCCAGGGCATCGCGCTTGCCCGTCCCGGCAATGCGCACGATCTCCAGTCGGAACGGCAGGCTGTCGCCATACATCACTTCGGCAAGGCGACGAATGAGGCGCTCATCGCCGATTTCGACGATCGAGCAGACGACCGTTGCGCCGGCTGGCGCATTGGCTGCCGCGACGAAAGCGCCGCGATAAACCTTGGTCGTGGTCGGTGCATCGATCCTGAAGCTCGTGATCAGAAAGTAGGCATGCCCCAACCCCTGGGACTGCGCCGCCGCTTCGGCCACCCGGCGCATTGCCGGGAACCGGACCAATCGGAACCAGATACTACGCAGCAGATGAAGCAGTCCCCAAGACCATCGCCACAGTCCGATGACGCCGACCACCAACGCAGCATCGCGTGCTTTCTCGTCGAACGCCTGCTGTGGCAGCAGCGCTGCACACACAGCCAGCAGTAGGACGAAAACGATATGCTTGAGGATACCCGACATCAGCGCTTACCAGACGAGACCTTCGTAGTGCACGCCTGACGGCATCTCGACGGGGATACGAACGAGGTCGATGACCTTGACACCATGCCGCGCACTCTTCAGAGCATCCTTGGTGCCCTGGCCGTTGATGCCGACCACGATGGCCTCGCTCTCCGACACGACTTCCTCTGGCGAGGAACGCATGAAGCCGGCCAGGTGCGAGATGTAGTTCCGTCCGCCGTGATCGTTGGCCGAGACGTTGGAGTCATAGATCGACAGCTCGTAGCCCTTGCCCATCAAGCGTTCGGCGAGAAGCACCAGTGGGCTCTCACGCAGGTCGTCCGTGTCCGACTTGAAGGTCAGACCGAGAAGGCCGATTTTCTTGGCCCCCGAGCGATTGACAAGGCGGAAGGCGCGCTCGAGCTGGTACTGGTTTGCCTCCACAGTAGCGTCGAGAACCGGCGTCGACACGTTTTGCATCTTGCCAAGATGGCGCAGCGCACGCAGGTCCTTCGGCAGGCAGGAGCCGCCATAGGCGAAGCCGGGCTTCATGTAGGCGCGGGAAATGTTAAGTCGCGTATCGGCGCAGACGACATCCATCACAACATGACTGTCTATGCCGACGGACTTGCAGAGATTGCCAATTTCGTTGGCGAAAGAAATCTTTACCGCATGCCAGCAATTGTTGGTGTACTTGACTATTTCGGCGCTGCGGATCGGGATGACGTGCGGCTTTACCTCGACCGAGGCGCAAAGGTCGTGCAGGGCCTGAACCGTTTTCTCATCACCTTCGTACTGGCCAAAGACGATCGCACCTGGGCTGTAGTAGTCGGCGATCGCCGTACCTTCGCGCAGGAATTCCGGGTAGTAAGCCAGGCCGAAGTCGACTCCGACCTTCTTGCCGGAGGCCTTTTCAAGGGCCGGGATGACCACAGCCTCTACCGTGCCTGGAAGGATCGTCGAACGCATGACGACCATGTGGAAATCACTCTTGTCACGCAATGCAACACCAATTTGCTCGGAGACCAGCTTGACATAGCTCGTGTCCAGCGACCCGTCTTCCCGGCTCGGCGTACCCGGGCAGCAGAACGAGATATCAGTCTCGTTAATCGCAGCGATATAGTCACTGGTTGCAGTCAAAAGGCCGTTCTCGACGCCCGTCTCGATCAGGTCAGGCAGACCCGGCTCGTAGATTGGAGACCGACCTTCGGAGATGCACTTGACCTTGTACTGGTCCGGATCGACCGCAACTACTTTGAAGCCATCATTTGCAAGACAACCTGCCGATACAGCTCCAACATAGCCTGCCCCAAAAATACTTACGCGCCAATTTTTCTTGCTCACGACTGCACCTTTCTCACAATTATCAATCAATAAAGAGTAGATATGCCGCCTTCCTGGATGCCCCAATAGATTGAAACAAATCTATATGTTGCATGTGCAAAGAACGCCCCTTCTGGTTTTGCAATACAGCATTTTATTATGACGTCAACGTAACGAAACTCCGTTATCCACGTAGGCTGCAGGATACATTTGCACAAAACCTATGCAGACTCGTCTCACGCCAGCATCAAGGACCACTATACTTGCGGGCAAAATGCCTCTAAGAAATTTATTAGCAATATCAATATGTTATTGGGAGATCAAAATGCATGCACGGTACGCCTGGTTTTTGTGCATCGCAGCATTTGCTAAAATTCAACTTTCCATGAGTTCTCCACAACTGAGGCAATCGTGCAACGCTTCTGGCGGCTGCACGATTGCAAGAGGACCAAATATGCAGGGCGCGCGGGCGGCCATAGGCATGGACCGTCGGCAACATATGGTTGAATTTCGCAGCGACGCAAAGTGTCTATCCGCGACCTGCTTCTCGCGAAGATTGCAAGCCCCATCCGTTAGGAACCACTTACCTAGCTCGCCAAATGCATACACAGCGGCATAGTTGATTCACCCTCGGAATGAGGGGCTTTCTCTCAAAAGAATGGATGAACAGACACGGCTCCAGTACGGGCCACCATAGTTACTTTACGCTTAATCGAATCAATAAATAGCGCTTTTCGGAATAAACATTTTAAACACTAAGTAAAAATGAAAACTCATAAAGTTTTATACATTATCCGAACGGAATATTGCTTTGCGCATCCTATTATCCCCCTAAACACGGGAGATAAACATGAGAATAAAAGCGCTCCAGGCATGGACTATTGTCGCAATCAACATATTCTCTCCAAATATCTGCGGTGCCCAGGAAGCGCCGACCGCTCCCGAGACGTTCCCGATCCAGGCGCCAGCCGCTCGAGAGGGGCTAACGGCACTATTCATGGATCTGCCTGGCCGCATTTTCGGCACGTCTGGCCGGCACGATGCCGTCGCCTCAGTTGACAGCGCAGATACGGCCGCTGCTGCCACCGCCGAAAAGGACTACACGAAAACAGGTAGTATTTCGGCCCTTTCCACCAGCACCAGCTTCGGCAGTGCAACACCGGGCGCGGACCCCGAGCAAGTTCCTCTTTGTATCAGCATCCCTGCGCCGCCCGCGACGCTTGAGACGCAATCGAAGTATAAGGCCGATGACAGCTCAAAATCCTCGATCGACGACGACGCCCTGGCAGCCCGTGATAAAACCGTCCAGCCAATTCGAAACTCCATTCGCCTACTGACCAACATCGCCTACGCCGGTTCGAATAGTTCGCTGGTCACCCAGGCGCGGGCAGAATGCGTACTGCATAATATCGATCGCTGGGCATCTGCGAAGGCGCTAACCGACATGCGCACTGTCGATGCCTATCTTAGCCGCGACCGTTGGGTGGCCGAAATCGCACTTGCGGTTCGCTCCGCCAGCAAACATGTTGAGCTCTCCAGCGAACGCAAGGCGCTTTACTCGACATGGTTCAGCACACTTGCGCGCGACACCATCGACGCATATTCGTTACGTCTCGGCCCAAAGTCGAAGACGAATAACCATCGTTATTGGGCAGGCCTATCGGTCGCTGCCGTCGGGTTTCTTGTCGATAATTCCGATTTCAAGACATGGGGTAAGACGAGTTTCGAGATCGGCGCTTGCCAGGTGGACGACCGAGGCTTTCTGCCTGCAGAACTGGCGCGCGGAGAGAAAGCCCTAGACTATCATGTCTATGCATTGCGCCCCCTCGCGGCCATCATCAAGCTCGCCTCGGATAGCGGCGAACCTCTTCACTCGAAGTGCCTCGATAGGTTTAAACGTCTCACGGCGATGACACGCGCGGCCCTGCAGGATCCCACGCAATTCGAGCGTGTCGCTGGCCAGCGCCAGTCGACAATCTCCTCGGAAGCCAGCTACTCTGCCGCGTTGAAGCTCGGCGCGCTTCCACTGCTGTGAGATCGGATGTCAAATTGCCCCCGGACGGTCAAGAAGCAGACATCAGTTGCGCGTTGGAGAAGCGGATCGCCGCTTGATCTGTGCCACGTCGCTCCGTCCTTTGTGATCTAATGTGGAACCGCTTGCTGTAGCGGAGCTATCCAACCCTAGCCGGCTGTAAATCGCCTGTTTCATACCATCGGCGCCGAGCTTGGCAAACTGAACGACATCCATTCCAACTGCCGCACTCACCTGGTCAATATGCCTGGGCGCTGCTAGATTCTCAATATCGGCAAGCGCCGCCTTCAAAATTGCTCTTTGCTGAAAGTCCACAGGCTCCTCCACCCCTGTTGCTAGCTGACTTCCCCAAACCACGTTCAAGAGAAGTGTGGATACTTATTTCTTCAATCATGACACGAACGGGAACATCCTACAACTACGCACATTAGTTACTACTAAATATAAATTTACGAGTGCGATATTAGGGCCATGACTTCACCCGAAATTCCTGGCTTGCACCAAACCTGGACGGCGCATCCATGACGGTAAATATCGCCCGCCGACCAAGAACGGACTGGCCTCCTGTTTGACTTAAACCCCAGATAGGGTCCACACCATGGCGAATTCGCCGGAAGCAAAACATGCAACCAGTCTGTTGTCTATCAGAGGACAAAATCACTGCTGTGAAGCTGGACGACGCCATCGACGTGGATCGAGAAGTCCGCAGCTCCGTCGCCGTTGAGGTCCCCATAGACATAGGTCTCCAATCCGGCGTTGACATAGCGCAATTCGCCGGCTTTTTCTGAAAACACGGCAGTCCCGATGAAATCGAAGGCTTGACCGCCGCTGACGGTAGCGTTGGCGTCGATCGAGCTAAGATTGAGAATATCGCCTTCAGTGCTAGAAAACTGGTAGATGTCATCGCGGCCGCTGGAAGTTAACGTCGACGCATCGAGCCACGTGAAGACGAAGGTGTCGGCGCCGGTGCCGCCATAGAGATTGTCAGCGCCTTCGTCCGCATAGAGTTGGTCGTCGCCGGCCCCTCCGTAGAGTGTGTCGTCGCCGTCGCCGCCCACCAGCTTGTCTGATCCGGCGTCACCATAAAGCCTGTCATTGTCGCTATAGCCGTAGAGCACATCGTTGCCATCTGCCCCGACCAGCCTGTCAGCGCCACCCTCACCGACGAGCATGTCGTCGCCATCCTGGCCGTAAAGCCGGTCAGCGCCGTCGCCGCCATAGAGCCGATCGTTACCCACGCCACCGCTGAGGAGATCATCGCCAGCACCTGCGACGATTTTGTCGGCACCGGCGTCACCGCTCAGATCGTCGGCACCTGCCCCGCCATAGACGATATCGTCTCCATCGCCGCCGGTGATTATATTCGCGCCGGCTTCGCCCTTGAGGGTGTCGTTACCGGCACCGCCATAGATTGTATCGTTACCGTCCCCGCCATAGACGACATCATCGCCCGCCCCTGCGAAAATCGTGTCGGCGCCGTCCTGACCCAGCAATTTATCCGCACCAGAGCCGCCCACTACCGTGTCGTCGCCGGCCCCGGCGCGCACGACGTCGTCGCCACCATAGCTGTAGATAACGTCAGCGAGCTCACCACCCGTCAGGACATCATTGCCGACCGTGCCGGTTGAATCTGCCGAATAGGCATTCGCGCCGTCATCGGCTGTCACCGTGCTCACCAGGCCGCCCAGTCCGTCGCCTGTTTCATGCGAAAAATCAAACCCATAAAATGACACCTGGCCGGCACCGGTACTGTTCGTCTCATTGTTTCCGAGATAGGCGCCCGCCTTGAAATAGAACTCTTCGCCGTCCCAGGCAGAACTTACCGTTGTGACCGACGTGTAAATGTCCCCGTCAGCGTAGACGATGACCGTCAGTGTATCTCCGTGAACATCAATCTTGTAGGAAAACTGCTCTCCCAGAGAAATCTGTGGGGTGTCGCCGCCCGCATTGGTGAGTTCGAATTTCAAAGAATCGTTGCCGTCCCCACTCTTGTCGCTCTTGAAGTAGACTTCACCATTCTCCCAATAGAGCCTGACCAGTTCGTCTTCCGAACCATGAACCTGGCCGACGACGATACGCCCATCCATGCCATCCGTCGTTTGCGGTGCCTCGTCGACCTTCAAGGTCGCGGTCATCGTGCCTCCTTCACCCAAGCTCCAAGCGGCTAACGAGTGGCCGTCCATCTCGCGTAGCTCCGACCTCGCGCAGGTCGTGCCCTTGGTCAATGCTCCGTCAGCGATCGCACGAAACACCATCGCCCCATCTTCGGCTGTATAAAAATAGGACGAATGTTCGAAGCCAGTGAGATCCAGGATCTCCAAAGCCGTGCCACTGGTGCCGCCATCCTCGTCGATCGGCAGACAGAGTTTCCAGCTCATTAAATCGAAATTATCGGAATTCGTCGCCATAAACTCGTTCTCCAAGCAGACAATATCTTGTATTATCAGTAACTTGTATGCGTGCTGATCTATCGAGACTGTTCGTCGACGACGCGAACTCAACCAGGAGCCTCGGTGCGAATCGGTCTCCGATGACAGAGCGGAAACCGTCCCGTGATCGTTTTTACTTGCCCCACTATGCGCGAAGAATTGCTACGAGAACGTAAAGGGGCGTCGCCAGGACCATCTCCAGCATCAACGGACGCAGGTTGAGGACGGAAATCATTGGCCAGTCGTCTAGAAACACGATGGAGGCGTTCCATCGGCGCTCGCGTTCCCAACGCTCATTTGCGGCAGCGCTGGCCTGGCGCGGAAATTGATCGTTGCAGGGCGCGTATCAACACTGCCGCGGCCGTGCAGGGATTGTCGTCTGAAGCCTCAGCGCTTCCTGCGGGCAAGGACGAAGTCGTGCCTTACATCCCAGAAATCGCCCGCAAACTGATATTGTCGCGACCGTCCGGGATCGCTCGTACGGCGGAATTCCGCAAGCAGGCTCTCCTTTACCCCGAAAACCGCATCGGAATCGATATAGGGATCATCGGGATCGAAGATGTGGGTTGTCAGAGTTTCGAAACCGTCGGCCTTGATGATGTAGTGGAGATGGGCCGGCCGGTAGGGATGGCGGCCAAGGGCCTTCAGCAATTGTCCAACCGGACCGTCATCCGGGATCGGATAATATTTCGGCTTCACGGCCCGGAACCAATAGCGCCCATCAGGACCAGTCCGAAACACGCCCCGCAAATTGAAATCCGGTTGAATGCCCTTCTGCTGGACGTCGTAGAAACCCTCATCATTCGCCTGCCAGATATCGATCAGTGCATCGGCAATAGGCTCGCCATCGGTGTCGAGGATCCGTCCTTCGATGAACATATCCTCGCCCTTCTGATCCAGGCAGATGTTTGCACCCATTGGCAGCTCCGGCGCGTCGGCAACATGAAACGGCCCAAGCACGGTGCTTTCCGAGGCCCCCGAGGGTTTGCGGTTGTTGATCGCATCGACCAGCATCGACACGCCAAGGACATCGGAAAGGAGAATGAACTCCTGCCGCCACTCATTGCAGATTTGGCCCGTGTGCGTAAGGAAGAAGATAGCCTGCATCCACTCATCCTGTGTGGGCTCGATCTCCTTTACCGCTTCGTGGAGCTTTCGGGTGATGACTTCCATCACCTGCTTCAGGCGTTCGTCCTTGGCGTTCCTGTTGCGGCCAGTCACCACCGCGACCGAATCTTCTTCCGTGAAGAAGCCCCTTTCATGTGCTTGCATGATGCTCTCACTTATCAAGAATGGATGTCAGGACCCGGCGCAGTTCGGCTTCCGGATTGGAGACCATTGAATCTGCGCGCCAGGCAACGTGATGGTCCGGCCGTACAAGAACAGCTCCGGAATCCCGAACCTCGCGCGCGTTGGCCCAGTCGCCAACCAGATCCTGCCATTCCTGGCGCGGTCCGATCGTGTGCGAGGTGATCCGGATGTTGAACTCCTTTGCTAGCGTCTTGGCCGCCGCCACCCAACCGGCGCCGCCGATGCCGGTCAAAACAGTGAAGACGCCGTGGCCGGTGAGATCGAGGGTCGAGACCTTGTCGCCGCTGTGATTGAAGAGCCAAGCGTGCGGCAGGCGCGCGCCGGGCCACGTTGTCGCGTGGTAGTGAAGTTCCGGATCCTTTGCGAAGGCGGGCTCCGGCTGAGCGCCGTTGATGATCGCATCCGATTTGTAGCGCTGGTTCATTTCGACGCCATGGGCATCGAACTCATAGACCTTGTAGGCGATCGCATCCCGGATCGCTCTGCGCTGCCTTTCGGCCTCCGGCGTATCGTTGCAGCGGGCGTCCATGTTTTCCTGCATCTTGACCGGATCAACAGAATCCAGAAGGCCTAGCGCCTTGAAGATCGGACCGAACTCTTCGATCGACTTGTTCGCGCGTGTAACGATCTGCTTCGCAATTGGCGCGCGCTCCGCATTGTAGCTGTCGAGCAGGCCTTGTCCGGCCTGACCTTTCAGCACCATGGACAGCTTCCAGGCGAGGTTGAAGGCATCCTGGATCGAGGTGTTTGAACCCAGTCCGTTCGACGGCGGATGACGATGCGTTGCATCGCCCATACAGAAGACACGGCCGTTGGACATCTGTGTCGCATACATGTTGTTCACGGTCCAGGTCGATACCGATTTGATCTTTGGCTGGAGTTCCTGGTCGCCGACGAGGTCCCGCACCACCTTGATGGCGAAGTCCTCGGTCACGTCGGGTGCTGGCTGGTTGATGTCGTAGCCCCAGACGATCAGCCATTCGTGCCAGGGCCGGACCATGCGCACCAGCCCCATGCCGATGCCGCCGACATCGGCACCGGGCTGCAACACCCAATAGAGCACCGAGGGACGGTGGGCGACATGCCGCGACAGATCGGCCTCGAACAGGATGTTCATCGAGCCGCCGACACCCATCCTGCCCTCGAATGGCAGTTGTTCCTGTTCGGCTACCCGCGAATTGCCACCATCGGCGCCAATCAGGAACTTGGAGCGGACGGTAAATTCCTTGTCTGTCAATCGATCGAGGCAGATGGTCGTGACGCCATCGGCATCCTGCTCGTGGCTGATATACGCGCATGACATCCGCGCCTGTGTGCCGCGCGAACAGGCCGTCTTGAAAAGCAGCGGCTCCATGAAGGTCTGCGGCAGGTCGTTCATCAGGCTCGGCGAGGAGAGTTGATGCTCGGCGCGAGACAGCGGATGCTTGCCCCAACTTTTCATTCGGCCGATTTCTTCGCCCGTCAAAGAGGTGCAGAACACATTCTCACCCATCAGGTCCTGCTCGGCGGCAAACATGTAGGCTTCGTCCTCGACATCGCGGCCGAGATCGCGCAACACCTCCATCGTGCGCTGGTTGGTGATATGGGCTCGCGGCGTGTTGGCAAGCCACCGGTAGCGATTAATCACCATGTTCTCGACGCCGTAGGTCGACAGCAGTGCCGCAGTCGCAGAACCCGCGGGGCCGGTTCCGATGATGAGTACATCCGTTGTGATATCAGCCATTTGGCCCTCCCATTTGCTTGTGTTCAAGGGGTCCACCTTTGAGAATTCGGCGAACCGGAAAAAGCTGGATGCCGGTGCGGTCGGAAAACAGGCCCCAAAGCCCGCGCGGCGCAAACAGCATCGTGACGATGGCGACCAGGCCGAGTATCAAAAGATACCAGGAGCCATAGCCGGCAAGCAGGTTCTGCAGCACAAAGAAGACGATGACGCCGATGATCGGCCCTTCGACCGTGCCGATGCCGCCGATGACGACGATGAAGATCACGTAGGCCGTCCAGTCGATCACCGAGAAGGCAGCATCCGGCGAGATACGTTGCTTCTGGACGTAGATCAGCGCGCCACAGCAGCCTGTCAGAAATGCCGCGGTCAGGTAGACCATGGTCTTCATGCGCCGGGCATCAACGCCGACGGCGCGTGCTGCCTGCTCGTTGTCACGGACCGCGGCAAGACCCAGCCCGTTGCGCGATCGCAGCAACCAGTAGATGGCCCCGATCGTGACCAGAGCGAGTACCAGAGCGAGCCAATAGGTCAGCGCGTCACCCGCCTCCGCCGATTTCATCCGAAACAAGGATTTCAACAGGTCGATGCCGATCATGTCGCGGGTCGCGTCACGCGGCAATGATGTGCCGGTACCGCCGCCGAGTGCTTTCCACTGGGCAAAGAGCAAGCGGCCGACCTCGGCGATCACCCATGTGCCAATGGCGAAATAAGGACCGTAGAGGCGAAAAGTGAAGAACGCCGTCGGCACGGCGACGATCGCCGCAAAGACGCCGGCGACCAGAACGGCCGCGACAGGATCGAGCCCCAACAGGCTGACGAGAGCAAACATGGCATAAGCCCCGCAACCGACGAAAAGCTGCTGGCCGACCGAAATCAGGCCAGCATATCCGGCAAGCAGATTCCAGCATTGTGCCAACACCAGCATGGTGAGGATGAAGAACAGGTCCTGGACTGCGCCGCGCGACACCAGAAGCGGCGCCAGGAATGCGAGGATCACGACGATCGCAGCCATGAGGGCGAATGCCGCGGATGCGCCTGTACGGGTCTCGACTTTGAAGGTTGGTGAGAGCAACTGTTCCATGACGTTTCAATCCACTGCGCGCGGGAAGAGGCCGCGCGGCTTGAACAGGAGGACGAGAAGGAACGCGAGATGCCCGGCTAGAATCTGCCATTCCGGATTGATGGCCGCCCCGATCGTCTGCGCGACACCAAGTATGATTCCGCCGGCCAGCGTTCCCCAAAGCGAGCCCAGCCCGCCAATGATGACGGCTTCGAAGGCGTAGATCAGCCGGGCCGGGCCCGACGTGGGATCAAAATTGGCACGTGTTCCGAGGAAGAGCGCCGCGATCGTCACGACCACCATGGCAAGGCCTGTTGCCATAGCGAAAATGCGTTGCGGCCGGATGCCCATCAGGCCCGCCGTGGTGACATCGTCGGATGTGGCACGAAACGCGCGGCCGATCGAGGTGCGATAGATCAACTGGTTCAGCGTAACGATGGCGAGGATCGCTGAGCCAAAGGTCAGCATCGGCATGACACCGACATTGATCGGTCCGAGCGAAACGGAGGCGGTCTCGAGCGCACCTGCCGATATCCGACGGCTGTCGGCCGTAAAGCCTTCCAGCAAACCGTTCTGGATGACGATCGAAAGACCGAACGTGACGAGCAGTGGCGGCAGGATATCCTTTCCGAGCGTGCGGTTGAGCAGGTGGTATTGAAGGACCCAACCGGCTGCGAACATGAGAGGCGCCGCGATGAACGCCGCAACGAAAGGATGGAGCCCCAGCCATGAAACAAGCAACAGGATCACAAAGGCGGCGAAGACGATCAGGTCGCCATGCGCAAGGTTGACCAGCCGCATGATGCCGAAGACCAGGCTCAGCCCCGCGGCAAAAAGCGCATAGAGCCCGCCAAGCAGGATGCCCTGCGTTATCGTATCAAGCCAGTTCATGACCATCTGCTCCGAAATAGGCCTTGTGAATGGCATCGCGGTCGAGATCGCATGGCTTTCCGGCAAGCGTGATGCGGCCCTCCATCATGCAATAGATCCGATTGGAGACCTTGAGTGCCTGAGCGATGTCCTGCTCAACGATGATGATCGCCGCGCCGGTTTCGCGGATGCGCGGGAAAGCGGCGTAGATATCGCGCACCACGACCGGCGCCAGTCCGAGGCTGATCTCATCGCAAAGCAGCACGTCCGGGTTCGACATCAACGCCCGGCCGATCGCCACCATCTGCTGCTGCCCGCCCGAAAGTGCCGTGGCAGAGTTTCGCCGACGCTCCTTAAGGACGGGAAACAGCGCATAGATGCTCTCGAGCGTCCAGCTACCCGTGGCCTTGCGACCGTAGGAACCGATCAGCAGGTTCTCCTCGACGCTCAACGATGGAAACAACCGCCGGCCCTCCGGCACCATGGCAATTCCGCGCGACATCACATCGGGGGCGTCCAGCGCGCCGATCGCCTCTCCCCGATAGCTGATGGAACCGGGCTCGTTTTTGAGGACACCCGACAGCGACCGCATCAGCGTCGTCTTGCCGGCTCCATTCGCGCCGATGATCGCCAGCGTCTCGCCCTCTTCGAGCCTGATATCGATGCCAAACAGCGCCTGGAAGTCACCGTAGGAAGCCGTCAGTGCATGGGTTTCGAGAAGCGGCATCACACATCGATCCCCAGGTAGATTTCGCGGACCTGCTTCGAGTTCATGATCTCGTCGGGCTTACCGATGCCGATCACGCGACCGAAGTGCAGGACGAGCAGACGTCCGACCACGGCGTTTAACGCATGCAGGACATGCTCGATCCAGATCACCGTAATGCCCTTGCCGTGGAGGCCGCGGATAGTCGCTACCAGCGCCCGGCATTCGCCTTCCGTCAGCCCACCGGCAATCTCGTCGAGCAGCAGGAGCTTCGGATCGGTTGCCATCGCACGCGCCAGTTCCAACCGCTTGCGCTGCAGCAGCGTGAGGCTGCCGGCCATTGCATTGGCTTTGTCAATCAGTCCTGTATCGATCAGGATTTCTGCACAGCGATCGGCGACCTCCCCTTCCCGCTTCCGCGCGCCAAACGATCCGGCCACAAGCAGGTTCTCAAACACGGTGAGTTGATCAAAGGGCTGCGGAATCTGGAATGTGCGGCCCATTCCGGCCAAGCACCGCGCCATCGGCGGGGTATTGGTGACGTCGGAGCCTATGAAATGGATCGCGCCGCTCTCTGGCGAGATGTTGCCAGTGATCAGATTGAACAGGGTCGACTTGCCGGCGCCGTTGGGGCCGATGATGCCGAGCGCCTCGCCGTCGTCCACGGCAAAGGAAATCTGTTGGGCGACGGTCAACGCGCCGAACTTCTTCGAGACACCTTCCAGTTCCAATATTGGCATAAATCCTCTCCCACTTAGGGAGCCGCCTCCACGGCTCCCTGCTCTTCCGACAAGAGCTGACGCGCTCAGGCGATCGGCTCCATTTTCCCGCCGGTCGGTATGTTGGGTGCCGTGGCATTCTCGACGATAACGAGATCATACCCCTTGCCGCCCTGTTTCAGCCGCCATTGGCCGCCGACAAGCGGCGTCTTGGCAACGTTCTTCTGCGCAAAGGGCGGCAGTTTCTCGTTGCCCCAGGCGATCGGGCCAACGAGCGTGTCGAGCCTTGTTTCGCCGATGACCTTGGCAACAGCCTCGCCGTCACTTGGATCGTCAGCACGTTTCATGACATCCACGGCCAGCTCGAACAGCGCATGCGCGAACCCGATCGGCTGTGTCCAGGGCCGGTCCGTTGCCTTGGTGAAGGCCTCAGCAACCTGCGCGGCAGTCTCACCCGTCAGCGACGATTTGAAGGGGTGGCTTGGCGTCCACCAGACTTCGGTTGAAAGATTGTGGCCGGCATCGCCGAGCGATTCCACCGTTTGCGGGAACAGCAGCGCCTTGCCGACCGAGGCAACCTTTGGTTTGAAGCCTTGCTGCTTTGCCTGGTTCCAGAAGGTCGTAAGATCCGGTGGGATAACGACACCGGTGACGATTTCGGCGTTCACCTGCTTGAAGGCGTTGATCTGCGCGGAGAAGTCATCCGAAAGGTTCTGGAAGCGGCCAGGATCGGTCAGCGTATAGCCGAGCTTCTCGAGTGCAGGCGGGAAACCGACAACCTTGTCTCCCCAAGCATTGCCATCCCCGTCGTTGGGGAACAGCCCGCCGACCTTCTTGTTGGTCTCGACCTGGCCCCACATGCCGGTAAAGACGGCAATGATGTCCTCGAGCCCCCAAAAGAAATGATAGGCGAAATTGAATGGTTTCCAGGAGTTCGGGTCGCCGGGATTTGCCTGTTGGCCGATGAACCATGGCTGCCACGGCGCAACCGTCGAAATGCAGGGCATTTCTTCGGCTTCGCAGGTCGTCGACACCGGGTTGGTGGTTTCCGGTGTCGAGGAAACGAGGACCAGGTTTACCTCATCGGTCACGATCAGTTCCTTGGTGACCTCTGCGGCACGATTGGGATTGGACTGGCTGTCCTTGACGACAACCTCATAGTCGAGGCCCATCTTCCTGGTCGTCGCAAGAAAGTTCTCGATGACGAACTTGTCGGCCTCGCCGAAGGCAGCAAGCGGTCCGGTTTGCGGACTGACATAGCCGAGCTTGATCGAGCTTTTCTGTGCCAGCGCCGGCAAAGCCAGCCCGGATGCGGCAGCAAGCACGCCGGTGGCTGCCGTCTGTTTCAGGAATTCGCGTCTGGTTGTCATCTCATTTTCCTCCCATTCCCCTTGTGTGACGACTAATTCTCCGGCCGGCGGCCCTCCCAGGCCTGTTGCAGCAATGCGCGGATCGATTGCCGATCGATCGATCGCGGGTTCCAATAGGGGTTCTCGACCGCGATCCGGCTTGCCTTGTCGAGGTCGGCTTCCGTGAGGCCTAGATCACGCAGCGAAAGTGGCGCACCGATCGACTTCGCGAAGTCCCAAAGCCCCCCGCCGATCGAACCTTTGAAAATCTCTGCCACAGGCTGAAGAAGCTCGGGCACCGCCACCCCATTGAAGGCGGCCGTGTGCGCCAGCATGATCGCATGCGTTTCGGCATGCGGCGTGTCGAAGGTGCCGCCGAGCGTGTGGCAAATCTTGTGGTGCAACGCCATGCCGACCGTGCCCAGGACTGTGCCGCAGAGCCAGGCACCATAAAGACCGCCTGCCCGCGCATTTAGGTCGCCAGGCGTCGCCAGGATTTGCGGAAGTGCCGACCGGAAGGCACGCAAGCCTTCGACGGCCATGAGGGTCGAGATCGGATTGCGGTCCTCAGCGTAAAGCGCTTCGACGGCATGGGCCATGGCGTTCAGCCCCGAGGTCACAGACAAGCCAACCGGAAGGCCCGTTGTCAGCGTCGCATCGTAGATCACCACCTCGGGAAGGATTTTCGCACCCTTCACTGTCGTCTTGCGACCGCCCTCGGTCTGACCAAGGATCGGCGTGACCTCCGAGCCTGCATAGGTCGTCGGAATGACGATCTGCGGCAGGTCCGTGCGATAAGCGATGGCCTTGCCAAGACCCGTCGTCGAGCCGCCGCCGAGCGACACGACGCAATCGGCTCGGCTTTCCCCAACCACCTTCATTGCCGTCTCGGTGACGTCGACAGGCGTGTGCATGACGGCGCCGCTGAATACGCCGACAGCCAGCGGCCCGATCTTCGCAGCCAGTGCCTCGGCGTCACTCTTCTGGTGTGGCGTGGAAAGAACCAAGGCTCTCCGGCAACCGATCTTCGCGATCCAGTTTGCCGCCTCTTGGCTAGCCCCTTCGCCGAAGACGATATGGGCCGGGCTGCCGGCATAGTGGAACGACAGGCTCATCGTGCTTTCTCCGGTCTTGCCCGCACCATCACGAACGTGAAATCCACCTGCCGCATTTGCGAGACATCTCCGCTCACGGGGCGAAAGTCGCGGACCAATTCGGGTTTGACGCCAAACAGCGCGTCCTCGTGGAGATGCGGATCGTTTCGATCATAGACATGCGTGGTGATCGTCTCGAAACCGACCGCGCGGACCACAAAATGCAGATGCGCCGGCCGATGCAAAGGATAGCCCGCCGCTGCCAGCAAATGCCCGACAGGGCCATCGTCGGGCACGCTGTATCCCTTCGGCATGACCGTGCGGTAGTCAACGCTTCCGTCGGCGTCGGCGCGAAAAAGACCACGCAGGTTGTGCTCGGGCTGCAGGTCCGGCTGCTGGTTCTCATAAAAGCCCTGAGCATTGGCCTGCCAGGTGATGAGCTCGGCCGACGGGATCGGGCGTCCGTCCAGGTCGACGATCCGGGCCGAGACGCAAAGCGGCTCTCCCACTCCATCAAGCGAAATCGAACCGCCCTGCGCGCGCTCCGGCACATCGCTGCGAAAGAATGGCCCGCGAATGGTGTTCGGCGTTGCGCCTTTCGGGCGCCGCGAATTGATCTCTTCCACGAGGGCCGACGCGCCAATCAGGTCGGAGAGCAACACCCACTCCTGACGGCGTTCATCGGAGGCATGGCCGACTTCCGTCAAAAACGCGATCACCCTGCGCCAATCATCCTGGGTGGGCCGGAATTCCTTGATCAGCTCATGCGCGTGCTTGGCGACCGCCGCCATCAGGCGGGGCAACTGGCCGCCCTTGCCAGAGGGCATACGCTCAGCAAACACGTCCGAGGAAGTGGCCTCACTGAAAATAAGCGCATCGGCTGCCGGCGGCATGCGTCTCTCCCAAAACCGCATCGTTGGTAATGGCAAGCTAGCAGGCCTGTCGCATTCGATTGATGATTTGATTCAGCTTTAATATAACAGATCGTTATGAAGATAGATGAACGACACCTGATCCAGCTCGCCGCTGTGGTCAAGACCGGCGGAGTGACCGAGGGAGCGGCCCTCCTTGGTCTCGCACAGCCCGCTGTCTCGCGCACCCTGTCGATGCTTGAAATGCGTCTCGGCGAGCCATTGTTCATCAAAGGACGCAGACCGCTTCAACCCACGTCGCTTGGCCTGTCATTGGCTGAGCAAGGGCTGGTCATGCTGGCAGCATCCCGCAAGGCGTCGGACCTCGTGGAAAGCTTCCGCGTCGGCAAGAGCGGCGTCGTGCGCGTCGGAGGCACGCCCTTCTTCATGGATGCACTGATCGCAGGGTTGTGCGCCGAGTTTCAGAGTACACATCCTGATGTTCGGATCGATCAAAGCTACGGCTACTTCCCGGATCTTCGCGCCGCCTTGAAGGCCGACCAGATCGACCTTGCGATCTGCCCGATCGACATTCTGGATGAGGGTTCCGGCTTGGAATTCCAACAGATCCTTCCGGGACGCAACGTGATTGCCTGCAGGGTCACGCATCCACTGCTGCTCAAGCGTCGGCCGCAACCAAGCCAGCTTCTCGACTATCCCTGGGTAGCACCTCCGCCGGGCAGCCCGCTGCTCGCCGATCTTCGCGCCCTGTTGCTCTCCTTCGGCGCAACGGAAATCAAGATCCGTTATTCCGGCGGCTCGCTGATGAGTGTCATCAACTATCTCAAGGCGGCGGATGCTCTCACGGTGATACCCCATAGCGTGGTTTTCGCCTTGCGGAAGGAGAAATCGATCACCGCATTGCCGCTGACCATCCCGCATCCGGAACGGGCTCTGGCAATACTCACGCGCGCCGATTCCGCCCGATCTCCGGCAGTCGATCAGTTCGCGCAGCATATCCGCTCCGGTTTCGAAAGCCTGAGGCACCTGATCAAGAGGCACGAGGAAGCGGTGGTTTGGGGGCGGTAGCAGGTACCGCTACCGCCAGGCGGCGCGCCAACTGTCAGGCGTTCTCAGCAACTCAGATCACCATTGCGGGAGCGGCTTCCAGTATGTTGCTCCAGTGCTGGTTTTTTCGACGAGAGCATCTTTTTGGTGTCGCTCCAATTGCTGCCAGGCAGCACGATGCGCAAGTCCGGCTGGGCCCTGCACTTGGTAACCTCAGCGACATGCGTTAGCAGGCCGCTTGAAATCGCGGTTCGTCCGCCTACCTACCACTGCGTTACCTACCTTGAAGGAGCGCAGCCATGGAACTTGCCGTGGTGCCCATCGTCAAGCCGGACGCCTCCAACTTCATTTTTGGCCAGTCGCATTTCATCAAGACTGTGGAAGATCTCCACGAGGCGCTGGTGGGCGCGGTTCCTGGCATTCGCTTCGGGCTGGCCTTCTGCGAGGCCTCTGGTAAGCGGCTGGTGCGTTGGTCGGGTAATGACGAAGCAGTGATCGCACTTGCACGCGACAACGCATTGGCGATTGGCGCTGGCCACACTTTCCTGATCTTCCTGGGGGACGGATTCTTTCCCGTCAACGTGCTGGCTGCGGTACGTGCGGTGCCAGAGGTCTGCCGCATTTTCTGCGCGACGGCCAACCCGACCCAGGTGATCGTCGCACAAACGGAGCTTGGCCGCGGCGTGCTCGGTGTGGTGGACGGCGCCTCACCGCTGGGTGTCGAAACCGACGCCGATATTGCGTGGCGGAAAGAGCTGCTGCGTCAGATCGGCTACAAGCTGTAGTGGCTCAATGAAGCCGAAGTCGACAGGCCTGCAGGGACAATATCGTCAAGCTCATGATCCAGACGTCCGGATTCACGAAGCGCCCGCGATGACCCCGCGCTACGGCGCGTTGCCGCAATCCCCCGCTTTCAAAAAGCTGGCTTGGCGGCCGGATGCCGCCAAGCCGAGTCAGATCAGGCAGCGGCCTGTGGGCGCTGTGCAAACCAGGTCTTGAAGTCCAGCTTGCCAAGCTTGGCGGATCCGAGAGGAACCAAGGACTGGTCATCGACAAGCGCGCCGAAGTACCTGGCCTGTGGGTCGACCACGACCGTTCGCTCATCACCGACAGCGGCGAGGTAGCCCTTGACGAAATCGCTCATCGGCTTCTTCTCGGGCCCTGCGATTTCGATGGTTCGGTTCTCGGGCGTACCGGCTGCCGCCTCAGCGACAAAGTCTGCAACATCGTCCGCAGCGATTGGCTGGAACGCGCCATGCGATACGTGGACCGTCCCATCGACAGTCGCGCTATCGGCGATGCCCCCCAAGAACTCCAGGAACTGGGCGGACCGGACGATCGTGTAAGGGATGCCGCCCTTCTTGATGAGGTCTTCCTGAGCGACCTTGGCCCGGAAGTAACCGTTCTCAGGTGATCTCTCGATGCCAACGATAGAAAGCGCAACATGGTGGCGAACTTGGGCCGCGCGTTCCGCCTTGAGCAGGTTCGTGGTCGACGTTTGGAAGAACGAAAGAACGGCGCTCGGCTCAAATGACGGCGAGTTTGTGACGTCGAGTACGACGCTTGCACCACCAAGTACGCCCTCGAGTCCTTCGCCCGTGAGCGTGTTGACCCCGGTTGAAGGGGATGACTGCGCTACATCGTGCCCCTGCTTGCGCAGACGCTCCGCAACTTTCGTTCCAATGAGGCCCGTGCCTCCGATGATCACGATTCTCATGATTCTACCCCTTGAGATTGGATATCCACCTAGGACATCTCAGGTTTTGCGGTTGAGGCAGTGGCAAAAGGCACCTGCCTTCGCCTCTGCCACCCCACGGCAACTGCTTACTTGTCTGGAATCGTCAGCTTCGTCTCGTCCGTATCGACGACGAAGACGGCAAGGATCTTTGCAGGTTTAGCTTCGCTGGCATTCGCGCTGACGCGATGGTGATCACCGGGTACTTCGATCCAGTTTTCGCCAGTGTTGTAGACCTTGACCTCGCCATCGTTGATCTGGCTCTTGATCATGCCTTCGATCACGGTCGCGTAGATAAAGGCACTTTTGGCGTGCGTGTGGGACGGATTGGAGCCTCCCGGACCATATTCGACCAGCACAACGCGCATGCTTTTTCCCGGCACGTTCGGAAGCGCATGGTCGAACACGACAGAAACCTTGGCATTGTGGGGTTTATCCGCAGCTGCGGCAGGCACAGCCATCAGCGCTGCACAAAGTAAGCCACTTGCGAGCCTTCCCATGGCATTCCTCCTTCTGTGACGTCATTGACTGCGACCGGAGCGGATCGCCTGCGTCGGGCATTGGGTGCAATGGATGTACGAAGGTTTGCCGGACCGACTGCATCGGTCTGCGGTTCAAGATGTGCCCAACACCGTTCCGGCGAGTTTCGACAAGATGCGGCTAATCACCACTCCCTGGGGCTCTTCGAAGACTGCTGCCACCTGCACCAGTTCCCCTTTCGCAGAGGTCATCTAGCGCCCGATTGAATTACATGAGCGCATACATATAAACAAAAATAAGGTGGTCAATGCCACCCTCATTTCAGAAGCATCAGGAAGACACGGTATGAACGGTAAATCGGTTGGTCCAACCTGCCGCCACGCGCCGTTCCCGGCGCTACGGGACCATCATCGTTGCCGGTCCATATCCTCGATCACCACACACGTTGGCGAAGACCCTAAAATCTGTTGATCCGCCCTGAGCTCCTGGACTTCTGCTATATCGCAAAAAGGCAGCGGCGCGCACGCAAATTGATGCTTTTCGCATGTCGCATAATTCCCTAGTCCCTGAGGAAACCTCAACGAAGGGAACGCACGGCAATGGCGACGCCATTCTATTGGAACGAGCTCAACACCCATGACTTTGCCGGGCTCTCGGCCGACACGACCATCGCCATTTTGCCGATCGCCTCGACCGAACAGCACGGGCCTCACCTACCGATCGCGACCGACGTTTCGATCGCCAACGGCATGCTGGGCGAGCTTCGCCGTCAACGGCCCGATGACCTCGATATCCTGGTGCTGCCGACACAGGAAGTCGGTAAGGCAAACGAGCATATTTATGGACCGGGCACGCTTTCGTTGCCTGCCGAACTGCTGATCCCGGTTTGGACGGCAATAGGCGCCAAGGTTGCCGAAGCCGGGATCCGCAAGATGGTGATCGTCAATTCGCACGGCGGCAATGTTGACATCATGAGCATTGTTGCACGCGAGTTGCGCGTGCGCCACCAGATGGCCGTCGTGTCGACCCAATGGGGCCGTTTCGGACATCCGCACGGCATGATCAGCGATCACGAATCCCGATATGGCATCCACGGCGGAGAGGTCGAAACATCCTTGATGCTGCATTTCAGGCCGGATCTCGTCCGCATGGACAAGGCAGAGAACTTCGTGTCCAAGGCCGAATGGATGCGCGAGCAGTCGAAGTTCATCCAGCCGCTTCCGCCGCACTCGCTGGCCTGGATCGCACATGACCTCAATCCCGCCGGCGTCGTGGGCGACGCGTCGCGCGGCACGGCCGAGAAAGGGGCGGCGATCTGCCGCCATCAGGTGCTGGGCTTCATCGAACTCCTAAATGATCTGAAGCGCTATCCGCTCACAAATCTCTTCTCACGCTAGATCTCAGGCGGCCGACGACCTGTCTGGAGAAATATGTCCCTTGGACTGCAACTCCTGAACAAGGCCGGCAAGCTCGGCCAACAGATATTCGACAAACAGGCTGGTCGCCGCATCGAGCGGCGCGCGAGCGCGGGCAAAGAGTTTCATCGGCTGATGTCGACCATGAGGCTCGGCAATCGGCCGGAATACAAGTTCGCCGGCGCGGCATTCGGTGATGACGTCGAGCGGATTGAGCAGGGTCAGCCCCGCGCCGCATTTGACGAGCTTCTTCAGCATCTCCGACGCATTGCTCTCCAGTACCGGCTCGACGGAGACATCAAGCCGCGCAAGCGCAAGGTTGATGACATCCCGAAGACTGGTGCCCGGCTGCGCGAGAACCAGTCGTTCCTGGACGATGTCGCCCAGGCTGATCGGCCCCTGACCGATGAGGCGATGTCCGGGCGGCAGCACGACACCGATCGGGATGTCGAAGTTGCCGAGCGTCCGGATCCCCGGTGTTGGCGCAATATTGAAGCCGAGGCCGATATCGACATCACCTGAGAGCACCGGATTGACCGTCGTCGTGCCTGCATCGTTCCTGATCTGAAAATAGACGCGCGGATGCTCCAATTGAAACCGTGCGATGATCTCCGCAAGCGGCCCTGACGCAAGACCGACGGTCGTCACCAATCGGACCTTGCCGGCCTGCTGCATCTTCAGGCTTTTGATCCGCCCCTCCAGCCGGTCGTAGTTTTTCAGAACCTCTCGAATATGTTCGATGCATAGTTCGCCTGCCGCCGTCAGTCGCAGTCCCCGCGGCAATCGTTCAAACAGTGGTGCGCCGATTTCCGCCTCGAGAGCCAGAATCTGCCTATTGATTGCAGATGACGCGACGTTCAAGCGCGCCGCGGCCTTGCGGATCGAGCCCGTGCGGGCGATCTCGTTGATGTAGAGCAGCTTCCTGGAATGCAGCATCCGACCCCTCGTTGCATCAATTTTAAGCGCCACGCACAAATTAGGCACAGGCCCGCGATGAGATGCCAAAAAGGCATCGTTGCGCACGAATTTTGATGCTTTTCAAACAGCAAAGCAATCGCTCAAATGAAGAAAATCGGACGCCGAAGAGCCGTCCGAACGGCTCACGAAGGGGAACGCCGATCATGTCCAAGACTTTGAATAACATCGCATTTACCGCAGCATTTGGACTTGGATGCATGCTCGCAGCTCCAAGTTTGGCGCTCGACAAGGTCAGCTACGGCACCAATTGGCTTGCGCAGGCCGAGCATGGCGGCTTTTATCAGGCAGTGGCCGATGGCACTTATGCCAAGCACGGGCTGGATGTCACCATCGTACAGGGTGGCCCGAACGCGGCAAACAGCGCATTGCTGATCTCCGGCAAGATCGACTTTTACATGGGCGGCCCGCAGGGCGAACTCTCGGCCGTCGAACAGGGCATTCCGCTCGTCGACGTCGCAGCGATCTTCCAGAAGGATCCGCAGGTTTTGATCGCTCATCCGGACGCCGGCATCGAGAAATTCGAAGACCTTGCCAAGCTGAAGACGCTGTTTCTCGGCAAGGACGGCTATCTGACCTACTTCGAGTGGATGAAGGCGAACTACAAGGGCTTCAAGGACGAGCAATACAAGCCATACAATTTCAACCCCGGCCCATTCCTCGCCGACAAGGAATCCGGCCAGCAGGGTTACCTCACCTCCGAACCTTATGAAATTCAGAAGCAGACCGGCTGGGAGCCGAAAGTATTCTTGCTCGCCGACAGCGGCTATTCCCCCTACTCGACGATGATCACCACGACGCAGTCGATGGTCGACAGCAAATCGGATGTCGTGCAGCGCTTTGTCGATGCTTCGATCGAGGGCTGGTACAACTACCTCTACGGCGACAACACCAAGGCAAACGCGCTGATCAAGAAGGACAATCCGGAAATGACGGATGGCCAGATCGCCTATTCGATCGCCAAGATGAAGGAGTACGGCATCGTCGAATCCGGTGAAGCCCTCGACAAGGGGATCGGCTGCATCACCGATGCGCACTACAAGAAGTTCTTCGCCGAGATGGTCGGCATCAAGGTTCTCAAGGCCGAGACGGACTACACCAAGGCATACACCACGAAATACGTCTGCAAGGGTGTCGGCATGGCTCTGAAGAAGTAAGGGACGCCGCATTGGTTTGCCGCTCCCGGCGGCAAAGCCGGACCCCTCATGAAAAGAGACAGGCGATGCCTCTAGAAGCCTCAGCAAAGATCCCGGTGAACAAGGACGCGCGCAGGAGACCGCTTGTCTCGATGCAATCGGTCTCAAAGGTCTTCTCCAGCGGCACGGTTGCCTTGTCGGGCATGTCATTGACGGTCGAAGGCGGCGAATTCATCAGCCTGCTCGGACCTTCCGGGTGCGGCAAATCGACGGCACTGCGCATTATCGCAGGCCTTGGCGACATCTCTTCCGGGACCATCGACTGGCCAAGTTCCCGCATCAACGCAAAAGGTCTGCCGGAAGGCGATATCAGCTTCGTCTTTCAAGAACCGACGCTGATGCCGTGGAAGAATGTGTTCGGCAATGTCCATCTTCCGCTGAAACTTCGCGGTATCTCGAAGGCTGCAGCGCGCGAAGAGATCATGAAGGCCCTGACGACGGTCGGTCTGCAGGACTTTGCCGAAGCCTATCCGCGCGAGCTCTCCGGCGGCATGAAGATGCGCGTATCCATCGCGCGTGCATTGGTCACCAAGCCGAAGCTGTTGCTGATGGACGAGCCGTTTGCGGCCCTCGACGAGATCACGCGCCAGAAACTGAACGACGACGTGCTGCGCCTGTGGAAGGAGACGGGCATCACGGTGATTTTCGTCACCCACTCGGTGTTCGAGTCCGCCTATCTCTCGAACCGCATCGTTGTCATGAAGGCGCGGCCGGGACGGGTCCATGCCGATCTGCCGCTTGTCACCAGCCTTAAGCGGGACGCCTATTACCGGACGTCCGAGGAGTATCGCCAGGCTTGCGAGACCGTGTCGCGCTCGCTGATCGGGGCCATCAATGCCGCAAAGGAGAATGGATGAGCACGGATATTGCCGATCAGCCGGCGCCATCATTGTCAACTCCGATGACGGCAAAGCGGCGCGAACTTGCGCTGCGGATTGTGGTGCCGTTCGTAACCGTCGCAGTCCTCGTCCTCGTCTGGGGGCTGTACGTCAAGCTTTCCGGCGTGGCACCTTACATTCTTCCTGGCCCAGGCGCGGTGGCCTCCGCCTTCGTCAGCGACTGGGCAACGCTTGCGCCCGCGCTCTGGGTAACAACGAAAATCACCTTCATGTCACTGATGCTGGCGCTCGTCGGCGGGGTCGGCTTTGCCATCTTCCTCGTGCAGTCACGGTGGATCGAGATCGCCTTTTACCCGCTGGCCGTCATCCTGCAGGTCACGCCCATTGTCGCGATCTCGCCGCTGATCCTGATCTATGCACCGTCGACACAGGTGGCGCTGCTCATCTGCGCCTTTCTCGTCGCCTTCTTCCCGATCCTTTCCAACATGGTGCAGGGCCTGAAGAGCGTGGATCATAATCTGATCAACCTGTTCGAGCTCTATGGTGCCTCCCGCTGGCAGACGCTGCTCTACCTCAAGCTGCCGGCGGCACAGCCCTATTTCATGACGGGTCTGCGCATCGGTGGAGGTCTGGCGCTGATTGCCGCCGTCGTTGCCGAGTTTGCTGCGGGTTCGGCCGGTGCCGGCTCCGGCCTTGCCTTCCGCCTTCTGGAAGCACAGTACCGCATGAACATCCCCCGTCTCTTCGCCGCCCTGCTGATGCTCTCGCTGCTTGGAGTGGCGATCTTCGCGGTCACCTCCTTCATCTCCTGGCTCAGCCTGCATCGCTGGCATGAGAGCAGCCTCAAGCGGGAAAACTGATGACATACTCCTTCATGTCGCCTCCGAACGCCGGTCGCTTCGTGCTGAGCAATGCGACGCTGCCCGCCGTTGCCGTCGAAGGCTTTGATGCGCCAGCCAATGAAGGCCTTGTGCGAGCCGATATCGTCATCGAAAACGGTCTTGTTTCGATGATCCTGCCGGCCGGCAGTGCGCCACCGGAATTCGCAAAATCCGACTTGCGTGAGGGGATGGTCTGGCCATGCTTTGCCGATGTCCACACGCACCTCGACAAGGGGCATATCTGGGGACGCAGCAGCAATCCGGATGGAACATTCATGGGTGCGCTGCAGGCGGTCGGTGCCGATCGCGAGGCGCATTGGTCGGCTGATGATGTGCGCAAACGAATGGAATTCTCACTTCGGTCTGCCTACGCGCACGGCACGAGCCTGATCCGCACGCACCTGGATTCGGCCTCCCCTCAGCATCGCGTGTCCTTCGACGTCTTTTCCGAGATGCGGGAATCCTGGAAGGACAAGATCACACTGCAGGCTGTCGCCCTCTTTGCGATGGACGATATGCTGGACGAGGCCTACTTCGCCGATCTCGTCGCGGTCGTGCGCAATTCCGGCAGCCTGATCGGCGGCGTCACCAAGATGGGGCCGAACCTCGCGTGGCAGCTTGATACGCTCCTTCATGCGGCCGCGCAGAACGGCCTCGACGTCGATCTTCATGTCGACGAGACGGATGACCCCGGTGCGGAGACCTTGAAGGCGATCGCCGAGGCCGTTTTGCGGAACCGGTTCGCCGGCAAGGTGACGGCCGGCCACTGCTGCTCGCTTGCAAGACAAGACGATGGGATCGCTAAGCGCACCGTAGAGCTGGTCGCCAAAGCCGGCATCTCGATCATCTCGCTGCCGATGTGCAATGCCTACCTGCAGGATCGCTATCCCAACCGCACGCCCCGCTGGCGGGGCGTGACGCTGTTCAAGGAGCTGGCAGCTGCCGGTGTCGCCACGGCAGTCGCATCCGACAATACGCGTGATCCGTTCTACGCCTATGGCGACCTCGATGCGGTCGAGGTGTTCCGCGAAGCCGTGCGCATTCTTCACCTCGACCATCCGCTCGATACGGCCGCACGCGTCGTAACCACCTCGCCCGCCGACATTGTCGGACACTCTGATATGGGCCGCATCGGTGCCGGCAGGCCTGCCGATCTCGTCCTCTTCAGTGCCCGTCGCTGGAGCGAATTTCTTTCCCGTCCGCAGTCTGACCGCGTTGTGCTTCGCCGCGGCAAGGTCATCGACCGCAGCCTGCCGGATTACCGTGAACTCGATAGCGTCGTTGGAGCCTGACATGCCGGATTATCAAAGGATCAAAAAGGAACTCGAAGGCATCGCCGTCGAGGACAATCCGGCGCTGGTGCGCCAGAAGAGCCGCGATTTCTACTGGTACTCGCCGATCCTGAAGGCGCAGCTCGATGGCGTTACCGCCGATCTTGTCGTGACACCCAAGAACGAAGCCGAGGTGATCCAGACCCTCAAAGTCGCCTTCGCGCATGGTGTTCCGGTAACGCCACGGGGCGCCGGCACCGGCAATTACGGTCAGGCCATGCCGCTCTCCGGTGGGATCGTGCTCAACCTTGCCGCCATGGACAAGATCAAGGAGATCCATCCTGGCCGGGTGATCTGCGAGCCCGGCATTGTAATTGCCCAACTCGACAAGCAGACCAAGGCCCATTCAGGCCAGGAACTTCGCTTTCATCCCTCGACAGCGCAGACGGCAACGATCGGCGGTTTCATTGCCGGCGGTTCGGGCGGCGTCGGGTCGATCACCTGGGGTGGACTTCGCGATATCGGCAACATCATCCGGCTGCGCGTCGTCACCATGGAGAAAGAGCCGCGGGTGCTCGATCTCACCGGTTGGGATCTGCAGAAGGTCAGCCACGCCTACGGCACCAACGGCATCATCACGGAAATCGAGATGCCGCTTGCACCAGCATACGATTGGGTCGACGTGCTGGTCGGCTACGACGACTTCATGGCGGCAGTGCGCTACTCGGATGCTCTTGCAAAATGCAACGGCATTCTCGTCAAGGAAATCGCACCGATCGCGGCACCGATTCCACACGATTACTTTGCCCGTCATAAATCCTACATTCGCCAGGGCCAGTCGGTTGTGGTGCTGATGGTCGCCCCGCACTCGATGGATGCGTTTAACGCCTTTACCGCGGCCCAGAAGGGCGAGATCATTTTCCGTTCCGACAAGGTCGAGAGCATGAAGGGCATTCCACATGCCTATGAACTCGCGTGGAACCATACGACGCTGCGAGCGCTGAAGGTCGATCCGGCCTTTACCTACTTGCAGGTCCAATACCCCGGGCCGGACCATGTGGCGAAGGTTGCCAAGATGGTCGAAATCTTCGGCGACGAGGTGCCCGGCCATCTCGAATTCATCAAGTTCGACGGTCAGATCCAGTGCTCCGGTCTCCCCTTGGTGCGCTACACGACCGAGGAGCGGCTGGAGGAGATCATCAAGATCCATCAGGACCATGGTTGCCCGATCTTCAACCCGCATCGCTACACGCTGGAGGAAGGCGGCATGAAGCAGACGGACAAGGTTCAGCTTGCCTTCAAGCATGAGACGGATCCGCAGGGGCTGCTCAATCCCGGCAAGATGATCGCCTGGGAGAATCCGAACTTCGACTTCTCATCGGGCGAGAACTACCTGTTCCCTGGACTTGCCGCCGTGATGGAGGCCACATGAGAGTTCTCATCCTTCATTCGCATCCGGTGGAGTCAAGCTATGGCAACGCGCTCTACCAGCAAACGTTGGAAAGCTTGAAGACGGCAGGACACGAGGTCGATGACTGCAATCTCTACGCGGAGAACTTCGACCCCGTGCTCTCCCGCCGTGACAGAATGGTTTACCACGACTACCCCCAGAATACGGAGCTGGTGAAGGATCATGTCGATCGGCTGAAGCTAGCGCAGGGGCTGGTGATCGTCACACCGGTCTGGAACTTCGGCTTCCCCGCAATCCTGAAGGGCTATTTCGATCGCGTCTGGCTACCTGGCGTTTCCTTCGAACTCGTCAACGGCAAGGTGGAATCGCGACTGCGCCATATCCGCAAGCTCGGTGCAGTGCTGACCTATGGCGCAACGCCTTTCCGGGCTTTTGTTGCCGGCGATCCCCCAAAGAAGATCGTCAAGCGCGTGCTGCGTGCGCAGATCAATCCAATGAGACCGGTGACCTTTCTGGCGCATTACGACATGAACAACTGCACCGATCAGACGCGGGCGGCTTTTCTCAGCAAAGTGAAGACCGCGATGGAGCGGTTCTGATACGACAACCCACTCCGATCAAACGACCTTGGCTGCCGTTACCTCGACTTCGACCAGAAACTCCGGCCGCGTAAACCCGCCGACGATGATGAGCGTCGAAACCGGTTTGGGGTCAAGCGTATAGCGATCGCGCACCGCCATATAGGCCGGGAAGTCTTCCCTCCTTGTGACGAAGCCAGAGATGCGTATGACGTCCGCGAAGGTCATGCCCGCCTCTTTCAGGATCGCATCGATCGCCTCGAAACAAAGCTCGGCCTGAGCGGTCGCATCATCGGGGATCGTATCATCAACGCCGATCCCGAGTTGACCTGAGGTGACGAGAAGCGACGCGCCTGGGGGCACGAGCAGGCCATGATTATAGTTCCCGAAGGGCTTGCGGACCGATGGCGGATTGAATGCGTTTTTCATAAAAAATCCATGCGAAACAAAATGTTGCAATCCCGGAACGGATAGGAATCAATCCTTGTTGCAGAATGTACCAAATGCCACCGGATCACAGCGCGTCCTTCGAACCGTCGATGACACGGTTAAGCGGGATCAATTATGCTGACCACTCTGGCAACGATCTCGTCGGTCGTGGGCGCGTCCAGCGTGTCAACAAGCCGAGCGGTTTTAAGTCTCACACGCTCCATGATGTCGAGTGCTCTCACTTGATTGCAAAGAGCGACCCCGGTCGTCTTGTGACCTGAGATATTGACAGCCAGCCCAGCTTTGCGAGTGAACGCACCTCCCGTGGTAATAGGGACGGTGAGGCACATTCCAACGACGTTAATTTCACGAGGGCTGATCACGACGACGCATCGATGATCATCCTTCATTTCGTTCCCTACGACTGGATTTAGATCGACGAGAAAGACGTCACCACGCTTCGGAACGTTGCTACGAACCATCAGAACACTTCGTTACCGACAGGCGAGCTAGCATTCCAGGAGGCAGCCTTCTTGTTCAGCGCAGCCATTTCGTCTGCCCCTTCAAGCAGCTCGGCCAACGTATATCTCTTCTTCGTCTTAGTCGGCGTTGCAACAAGAGCCCCATTATTAACGACCAAGGTCAACTCCGCGCCAACTTCAACTCCGAGCATTTTCAATAGCGCGGGAGGAATGCTAAATACAGTCGCGCCGCCCTGGCGGCGAATCTTTGCTGTGTTGGTCATCTAGGCACCTCTCGTTTGTGCTACATAAATAGCACATTCGTTGAGCTGGACAAGGGGCTGGGGTGGAGTTTCTCGCCACGACGTTTTTGGTTGATGCAAAAACGATACCGGCATCGCTAACGATCGCAACGTGGGAATACGCGGCCTGGCTAGCTGCCGCACCATCCCCCCGCATGATCGCCATTACGATGTCGTTGTGCTCGTCAGTCGTTGTGTTCATCATAGGATCGGGCAAGGCGCCCGGCAAGCTGAATTGCGCGCAACGCAACGGCACCAATCGTGCAGGGTCTGCGTCGGCTCACGGTCAACCGCGCCATGGCGCCGACTTCGCGCAGCGCTTCCCGGATCGGTGTCCAGGAGACTTCGAAGTCTGTCCTGTACTGATGTGCAGCGCAGCAACGATTGTCACTTGCAATGTTTATAAAAATAGCTATTACTAAACATATTGCTAAACATGAGAGTTGAGGAGTTCATGTAGGCATTCTCTGAAATGGGTGGACTTGCGCGGCCGGCGGGGAGCCGGCCTTGGTTCTGGGAGGAACGTATGCAAACGAAATCGAAAGCCCTTCTCGGGCTGGCCTCGGCATTCATCATGTCGTCAGCGCTGCCCAATCTCGCAAAAGCCGACCAACTGACACTCTGCTGGGCGGCTTGGGACCCGGCGAACGCACTTGTCGAGCTCTCGAAAGATTTCACCGCCAAGACCGGTACGGACATGAAGTTCGAGTTCGTGCCCTGGACGAGCTACGCGGATCGCTTCCTCAACGAACTGAACTCCCACGGAAAACTCTGCGACCTCATCATCGGCGACAGCCAGTGGATCGGCGGCTCGGCTGAGAACGGCCACTACGTCAAGCTCAACGACTTCTTCGACAAGGAAGGCATCAAGATGGATGACTTCGTGCCAGCGACGGTCGTGGGCTATTCCGAATGGCCGAAGAATACGCCGAACTACTGGGCGCTGCCTGCGATGGGCGACGTCGTCGGCTGGACCTACCGCAAGGACTGGTTCGAGCGGCCGGAGTTGCAAAAGGAATTCAAGGAAAAATATGGCCGGGATCTCGCCGCGCCGAAGACCTACGACGAACTGAAGCAGATCGCCGAGTTCTTCCAGAAGCGGGAAATCGATGGCAAGACCGTCTACGGCGCTTCGATCTACACCGAGCGCGGCTCCGAAGGCATCACGATGGGCGTGACGAACGTGCTCTACGACTGGGGTTTTCTGTACGACAACCCGGACAAACCCTATGAAATGGAAGGCTTCGTCAATTCGCCCGATGCGGTGAAAGGTCTGGAATTCTACAAGGCGCTTTATGATTGCTGCACGCCGCCTGGCAGCTCCAACGTCTACATGGTTGAGTCAGCCGACGCCTTCAAATCCGGCCAGGTCGCCATGCAGATGAACTTCGCCTTCACTTGGCCGGGCCTCTACAAGGACGAGAAGGTCGGCGGCGACAAGATCGGCTTCTTCCCAAACCCCGCTGAAAAGAAACACTTCGCTCAGCTCGGCGGACAGGGCATCTCGGTCGTCTCCTACTCCGACAAGAAGGACGCCGCCCTTCAGTACATCAAGTGGTTCGCCCAGCCTGAAGTCCAGGCCAAATGGTGGCAACTTGGCGGCTACTCCTGCCTGAAATCGGTCGTGAACGCCCCGGACTTCGCGTCCAGCCAGCCCTATGCTCAGGCGTTCTTGGACTCCATGGCAATCGTCAAGGATTTCTGGGCAGAGCCGAGCTACGCAACCCTCCTCCAGGACATGCAGAAGCGCGTTCATAACTATGTGGTGGCCGGCAACGGCACGGCTCAAGACGCGCTTGATGGCCTGGTGAAGGATTGGACCGAGGTCTTCAAGGACGACGGCAAGATCTAGTGTCCGGCTGGACGTACAACATTCTTGCCAGAATGGCGGCCCGGATCGCCAAGACTGCCGGGCCGCCACCTGTCTCACATACGAAAAGACCAGGTGACATGTTGAACATTTCCTCTTCCTCCATCGTCGAGAAGGCAGCAGACGCGACTGCAAGGGCGACGCCAACATCGGTCGTTCACCGTGTCCGCGGACTATCCGATCGAGCCATCGCCTGGGTGTTTATCGCCCCCACCATCGTCCTGCTTCTCGCCATCAACATCTTCCCGCTCATCTGGGCGATTTATCTCTCGTTCACGAACTACCGGGCCAACCGTCCAAATGCGCCGGTCCAGAACGTCGGACTGAGCAATTACGAGCGCGTCCTCACCGACCCCGATATCTGGCAGGCCATGCAGACGACGGCACACTTCGTGTTCTGGACAATTCTGCTTCAAACGGTGATCGGCTTTACGCTCGCTTATCTTATCGACCGCAAGTTTCGCGGCCACGCGTTCTGGACGACGCTGATCCTGATCCCGATGATGCTGTCTCCGGCCGTCGTCGGCAACTTCTGGCGCTTTCTCTATGAGCCGCAGATCGGTCTTTTCGCCTACGCCGTTTCCCTCGTCACCGGCATCCCGACGGCCGACATCCAGATGCTCGGCAGCGTCTCACTGGCGCCCTGGGCGATCATCATCGTCGATACCTGGATGTGGACGCCGTATGTCATGCTGATCTGCCTGGCAGGTTTGCGCTCGATCCCTGACTATATCTATGAGGCGGCAGAGGTCGACCGCGCCTCCGCATGGCGGCAATTCTGGTCGATCACCGTGCCGATGGCCCTGCCCTTCATCATGCTCGCCGTGCTGTTTCGCGGCATCGAGAATTTCAAGATGTTCGACATGGTCACACTATTGACGGGTGGCGGCCCAGGCTCGACCACTGAGGTCGCCTCCATCACCTTGAAGCGGGCCGCCTTTGAGAGCTGGGCAACGGGCCGTGCGTCGGCCTTCGCCATCATCCTCTTCGTGGCCGTGTTCGGTCTTGCGAATATTTACGTCAAAGCGCTCAACAAGGTGAAGCAAAGATGAGCTCGGTTACCTCAGCCCATTCGGTCGTTGAACCGAGCCTGGCCAGCAAGCGCATCGCCGGCGCCATCGTGATCCTCTACGCCCTGATCACGATGATCCCGCTCGTCTGGATTTTCCTGACCAGCATCAAATCTCCGCCGGACTCCATCAGCTATCCTCCGAAGATCGTCTTCACGCCGACGCTGGAAGGCTATTGCAACCTTCTGACGACGAGAACACGCCAGACGCCGGAATACATCGCCTCCCTGCCCGCACCGACCGGTACCTGCGATGAGGTGACCCGTAAGCGAAATATGGTGATCGCCGGCTCCTCGAATTTCCTGCCGCGTTTTGCCAATTCTCTGGTGATTGCCTTCGGCTCGACGTTTCTGGCCGTATCGTTGGGGACGCTGGCCGCCTACGGTTTCTCCCGTTTCAGGGTGCCGCTTGCCGACGACCTTCTGTTCTTCATCCTGTCGACGCGCATGATGCCGCCCATTGCCGTCGCAATCCCGATCTATCTCATGTACCGCGAGCTTGGCCTTTCCGACACAGCGCTTGGCATGATCCTGCTTTACACGGCGGTCAACGTTTCGCTCGCCGTCTGGTTGCTCAAAGGCTTCATCGACGAGATCCCGCGCGAATACGAGGAAGCCGCAATGATCGACGGCTACACCCGGCTGCAGGCCTTCTGGAAAGTTGTCCTGCCGCAGGCAACCACCGGCATCGCCGCCACCGCGATTTTCTGCCTCATCTTTGCCTGGAACGAGTATGCCTTCGCAGCACTGCTGACCTCGGGCGAAGCCCAGACGGCGCCGCCGTTTATCCCGACCATCATCGGCGAAGGCGGTCAGGATTGGCCCGCTGTCGCTGCGGGAACAACGATCTTCCTGATCCCGATCCTCGTCTTTACCATTCTCCTGCGCAAGCAGCTCTTGCGTGGCATCACCTTCGGAGCGGTCCGCAAATGACCCATCTTACCGACACCCCGCGCCCATTGCGCCCGAAGCGCCCCTTCTTCCTGCGCCGCGGGCCGATGGAGAACATTGCGACCGCGTTGATCGCCATCGGCTTCCTGATGCTCTTCCAGCCATTCCTGCTGGTGCTTTACACCTACTCGCTGGTGACGTTGCTCGCGGGCACGGCCATGTTCATCATCGTCTCGAAGTTTCCGGAGTGAGCCATGGCAGACATCAGGATCGAAAACCTCCGCAAGCAGTTCGGCAGCTTCGTCGCCGTCGAGGATTCAAGCTTCATCATTCATGACGGCGAGTTCCTGGCGCTGCTCGGACCGTCCGGCTGCGGCAAGACGACGACACTTCGCATGATTGCCGGACTTGAACTGCCGACCAGCGGCAAGATTTATCTTGACGGCGAAGACGTCACCTTCAATCGCGCCAGTGCCCGCGACATAGCCTTCGTGTTCCAGCTTTTTGCGCTCTATCCGCATATGAACGTGCGCAAGAACATCGGCTTTCCCCTGCTCTCGCAAGGCATGCGGAAGGCTGAGATCCGCAAGCGTGTCGAGGAAACCGCGCGGTTGCTGCAGATCGATCATATCCTTGAGCGATCCGTCTCCGGACTTGCCGGCGGTGACCGCCAGCGCGTGGCTCTCGGGCGCGCGATCGTGCGCCGCCCGAAATGCTTCCTGATGGACGAGCCGCTTGGCACGCTCGACGCGGAATTCCGCGAAGTCATGGTTCACGAACTGCGCGAACTGCATAACCGCATCCATGCGACGACGGTTTACGTGACGCATGATCAGCACGAGGCGATGGCAATGGCCGACAAGATCGCAGTCATGAACCATGGTGTCATCGAGCAATTCGGCACGCCACAGGAAATCTACAGCAAGCCAGCCACCATGTATGTCGCGGATTTCATAGGCTCGCCGCCGATGAATTTCATGCGCTTCACCTCCGGCCTTCAGACCGGCGCGCAATCGGTCTCACTTCACGGCGTCGACGTCACCGTTCCTGAAGTGCACCAGGACCTGGCCGAAGCCGAATTGGCGCTCGGCGTCAGGCCCGAACATATTCGCTTCAGCGATACCTCTCCTTTGCGCGGCGCAGTCTACGGCAGCGAATATCTCGGGACCAATCAGGTTGTGGCAATCGAGACGTCGAGCGGCGTCATCAAGGCCCGCGTTCCGGCAAACCGCAATTTCCGCATCGGCGAGACGGTTGGTCTTGAGTTCAACCCGGCCAAGCTCGCACTGTTCGACTGCACGTCAGGCCGCGCCATCGCTTCGGCACTCTACTCGGAGGCACGGCATGGCTGACGTCGTTCTCAAAGGCCTCAACAAGCGCTTCGGTGAGACACCGGCCCTCGCTGATCTCAACCTCTCCATCCGCGACGGCGAGTTCGTCGTCCTGCTTGGGCCGACCGGTGCTGGCAAGACGACGACGCTGCGCCTCATTGCCGGCCTGGAGCGCCCCGACAGCGGCCGCATCGAGATCGGCGGCCGCAACGTCGCAGGCGAAGCTCCGGCCGACAGGGACGTCGCATTCGTCTTCCAGCAATATTCGCTCTATCCGCATATGACGGTTTACGACAACCTTGCCTTTCCGCTGCGCGCGCCGGTGCGCAAGCTCGCAAGCGAAGAGATCGACCGCCGCGTGCGGGAAATTGCCCGCATGGTCAGGATCGACCACAAGCTGGAGAACCGTTCGACGCGTCTGTCGGGCGGCGAAATGCAGCGCGTTGCGATCGGCCGGGCGCTCGTGCGCCAACCCGCCATCTATCTGATGGACGAACCGCTCTCATCACTCGATGCGAAACTGCGCGCGGAACTTCGCCTGGAACTGAAGCGCATCCAGAAGGAGCTCGGTTCGACCCTGCTCTATGTAACCCACGACCAGGTCGAAGCCATGACCATGGCGGATCGGATCGGCATCGTTGCGGAAGGAAGGCTCTTGCAGGTCGGAACGCCCCGCGAAATCTACGGCAATCCCGCCAGTCTTCATGTCGCTGCGCGGCTTGGCCAGCCGCACATCAACCTCTTGCCAACTGATCTTCTTCCTGGCGCCAATCCGCCACCGGGAACGAAGACGATCGGCGCGCGAACCGAGCATCTCGATATCATCATCGATCAGAACGCCAATGCGAAGATCGACTGGATCGAACACCTGGGCGACCAGAACCATCTTCACATTAAGGTCCGCGACCACAAGCTCGTCACACTTGCCGATCCATATCTCGCGATCCGGCCGGGGGATCGGGTGAGCCTGACGCTACGCGATCCGCTCTATTTCGACGCCAGCGGCCAGCGCCTTGGATAAGCAACCGAACGAAACAACCGCACTGGCATAAAAGACGGGTCTTTCTCCATGAAACATTTCTTCAATCGCCGGGAAACAATTGTCACCGAAGCCCTCGATGGCCTGCTCCTGACAAGCAGTGCGGGCCGTCTTGCCCGTCTGGATACCTTCCCCGATATCAAGGTGATCCTGCGCGCGGACTGGGATAAATCGAAGGTCGCAATCATCTCCGGCGGCGGAGCCGGACACGAGCCCTCGCATGCCGGCTTCGTCGGCAAAGGCATGCTCACCGCGGCCGTATCCGGCGAGATCTTTGCCTCGCCCAGTGTCGATGCCGTGCTGACAGCAATCCGCGCCGTGGCCGGGCCCAAGGGTGCACTGCTCATCGTCAAGAACTATACGGGCGACCGGCTGAACTTTGGCCTCGCCGCCGAAAAGGCGCGTGCCGAAGGCTTCGCTGTCGAGATGGTGATCGTTGCCGACGATATCGCGATCCCCGGCATCAACCAGCCTCGCGGCGTTGCCGGAACCCTGTTTGTGCACAAGATCGCCGGTTATCACGCCGAAGCCGGAGCCGACCTGAAGACGGTCACCGCACAGGCGGCGGCAGCGGCGCGCGACATCGTTTCCCTCGGCATGTCGCTTTCGACCTGCAGCGTGCCCGGTCAGGCACATGAAGATCGGCTTGGCGCCGACGAAGGGGAGCTCGGACTTGGCATCCACGGCGAACCCGGTGTCGAGCGCATTTCCCTGCAACCTGTTGCCGACCTCGTTTTGACGATGACCGAACGGCTGGCCGGCAAGGTCGGTGACACAGGAGATCATGCGCTGTTGATCAACAACCTCGGCGCTGTGCCGCCGCTTGAAATGGGCGTCATCGCCAATGCGGTGCTATCGTCACCGATCGCCGGCCGCGTTCGGCTGATCATTGGGCCGGCCCCTATGATGACCGCACTCAACATGAACGGCTTTTCCCTGTCACTGATCCGGCTGGACGCTGACCGCGACGCTGCGCTGAAGGCCGCCGTCGCGCCGCATGCCTGGCCGCCCGCCACCGAACGGCACGAAATTGCCATCGTTACGGCGCCGCAAAGACCGTCCATGCGGAACGGAGCGACATCGGCCAGTGACGACAAGCACAATCGCCGTTTTCTGACGACGGTGTGCGAGCACCTGATTTCGCTCGAGAGCGAGCTGAACCGCCTGGATAGCCGCGTTGGCGATGGCGATACGGGCTCCACCGTGGCGACCGGCGCGCGCAGTATTCTTTCGCGCATCGACACGCTGCCGCTGAAGGATCCCGCCGCCTTGATGGCCTCCGTCGGTGAGATCTTGAGCACCAGCATGGGCGGCTCCAGCGGCGTGCTGCTCTCGATCTTCTTCACGGCCGCATCCAAGGCCATGGCGGAAAAGGCTGATATCGCTGCTGCCCTGCTTGCCGGGCTCGATCGGATGACGTTCTATGGCGGAGCCAGTGTCGGCGACCGTACAATGGTCGACGCACTGGCTCCGGCGCTTGCTGTTTTAACATCAGGTAATGTCGCCGGAGCAGCAAAGGTTGCGGCAGCCGGTGCCGAGTCGACAAAGGCAATGCGAAAGGCAAAGGCGGGCCGCGCCTCTTACGTCGGCGAGAGGGATCTGGAGGGCGTGCCGGATCCGGGAGCTGTCGCTGTGGCAAACGTATTCGAAGTGGTCGCAGCGCTGGCATGAGCTGGCGCGGTGCTGGGAGGCAACAGATGCAGGCAGAACCAGTTCTCCTTGCGGGATTGATTGAAGCTTGCCGTGCGACGATTGCGGCAAACAGCGATCATCTGTGCGCCCTGGATCGCGCAATCGGTGACGGCGATCACGGAACCAACATGCGGCGCGGCTGTGAAGCAGTTAGCGCCGAAGAGGCCACGGTCGCGTGCCTCCCCTTGCCCGACGCGCTGGAGAAAATCGGTCTGACACTGGTGATGAACATAGGGGGCGCTGCCGGTCCACTCTACGGAACGTTGCTGATGGAGATGGGGCGCGAGCTACGCAAATCGGATCAGGAGCAGGATTTTTCCGCTGCGTTGAAGCAGGCCATCGATGCCGTTGCCCGCCGCGGCCGTTCGCACGCAGGAGACAAGACCCTCCTCGACGTGCTGTATCCGGTCCAGGATGCACTTGCGCACCGTTCGCCATTGACGGATATCGTCCGGCAGGCAGAACTTTCCGCCGCACTTACCGCCGCCATGAAGGCCATGCGTGGCCGCGCATCCTACCTCGGAGAGCGTTCGATTGGCCACGTCGATCCGGGCGCCTCGAGCTGCGCTCTGCTGACAACCGCTATTTGCCGCTACCTTGAGGAGTACCGCCCGGCATGAGTGTGAAGACCCCAAACGTCGGGATCGTGATCGTCTCCCACTCTGCGCTGGTCGCGCGGGGCACGGCCGACATGGTCCGGCAGATGGTCGGCGACAGCGTGCCGCTCGCCTGGTCGGGCGGCAACAGTCAAGGCGAACTCGGCACGGATGCCCGCGGTATCCTGAAGGCCATCGAGGAGGCCTGGTCAGAGGCAGGTGTCGCGGTCTTCGTCGATCTTGGCGGAGCCGAAACCAACAGCGAGATGGCCATCGAAATGCTGGGGTTGCCGCGCGCCAAGCTCGTCTTGATTTGCAATGCGCCAGTGGTGGAAGGCGCCGTCATCGCCGCTGCGGAGGCCTCCGGCGGAGCATCGCTGGCCAAGGTCGTAGCGACGGCAGAGGAGCTGTCCCCCTGATGAGCGGCGGATTGCGCATAGGAAACCGGGAGGCCGAACAGGTGCACGCCAGTTGCCAGACGGAGGTCGAAGTGAAGCACGGCGTGGGATTACACGCCCGGCCTTCCGTGACATTCACGCGACTGGCAAAGTCGTTCCCCTGCTCGATCGAAGTTGCGGTCAATGGCAGCGACGTCTGGCTGAATGGCAAGAGCATCATCAAGATCATGGGCGCCAGGATCCGCAAGGGATCGATACTGAAAATCCGCGCCGACGGAATCCTCGCAGAAGAGGCAATCCAGGCATTGAAGGACCTCATCGAGCGCAACTTCGATGAGGAAAAGAAGCATGGCCGCACCGCTTAGGTTGAAAGCAACAGGCGCGTCTCCGGGCGTCGCATCCGGGCCGGCCTATATCGCGGAGCCGCTCGCCGCTGCCGCGTCACTGCCATCAAGCGTTTCTGACCATGCCGAGCTCGCCGACGCGATCAACACAGCCATCCGCGAACTACAGGACCTTGCGACCGGGACAGACCCCGAGAGCCGCGATATCATCGAGTTTCAGATCGAAGTGCTGCAAGATCCGACGTTAGCGGAGATGGCCGACGCGCGCATCGATCAGGGCGAAAACGTGGCGTTCGCCTGGGTCGGGACACTCGACGGATACATCCGCGAACTGGAGTGCTCAGCCGAAGACCAATTGCGGGCGCGTGCCGTCGACATTCTCGACATCAAGAATCGCGTCCTGTCGGTCCTCACTGGAACGCCGGTCGACGACTTTCCGGCCGGATCCATCTATGTCGGAAAAGACATGGAGCCCAGTCGCTTCCTCGCACATGACTGGTCGGCAGGTGGCGGTATCGCTCTTTATGCCGGCAGCGCGGTCGGCCATGTCGCCCTGCTTGCCAGATCCCGGTCTGTCCCGATGGTTATTGGCGCCGGCCGTTTCGCGACAGAGGGAGGACAACACATAGGGGTTGATGGCGATTCAGGCCTCGTCATCCTTCAGACAGCCAAGGAGATGGTAACGCCGGCCCAATTCGACCATCCCGTGACAAGCACCGTGTCGACAGTCGACAACGGAAATCTGCGCACGGCCGACGGTTTGCAGGTACTGTTGTCCATCAACGTCAACGCGCCCGATGACGTCGATGCGATCCCGGCTGCGACAACCGCCGGCATCGGGTTGATGCGCTCGGAATTCGCGGTGATGTCGCTCGGCGATGCTGCAAACGAAGAAAAGCAATTCGCGATCTACCGTCGCCTCCTGGATTGGGCCGACGGCCGGTCGGTAACCATTCGCATGCTGGATATAGGCGGCGACAAGCCGCTCTCCGGCCTCACCGAGATGTCCTCACTGCGCGGCATCCGCCTTCTCCTTGCCCGGCCGGAGATTGCGCGTGTTCAAGCCCGTGCACTCTTGCGCGCAGCCGTCTTCGGCAATCTTCGCATCATGCTGCCGATGGTGACGGTCCCATCCGAAGTCGAAGACATCAGGCAGATCTATCGCGAAGAATCCAGCGAACTTGCCCGCCGCGGCGTGCTCAATCGCATTCCCCCGATCGGAATGATGGTCGAGGTCCCGGCCGCAGCGCTCATGCTGGATGCGTTCGAAAGCGCGGACTTCTTCTCGTTCGGTACGAACGACCTCGCGCAATACCTCGTTGCTTCGCCACGCGAGGACGCCGACTTCGCCCTGTACCAAGCCCAGGCAGTGCCGGCCTTGCTGCGCCTGCTGACCCAGGCTGTCAAGCTTGCCGGCGGCAAGCCACTTAGCATCTGCGGCGATATGGCCGCAGACCCCTCCCGGACCGCGGATCTGCTTGCCGCGGGCATCAGGCATTTTTCCGTGGCGCCAGCTCGACTTCCCGCGATAAGATCGGCAATCGTCGGTCTGAACGCCGATGGGACAAAGGCAGCCGGAGAATAAGATGGCGCGCGAAGACACCGAAGACGCCATTATCGCCTATAAGTCCATTCTGGCGCAGATCATCGACAACCGACCTTCGGGAACACGTCAGCGACTGGCCACGGAACTCGGCAAGCATCGCAGCTTTGTCACGCAGATAACAAGCCCGACCTATGCGACGCCTCTTCCTGCCCGGCATCTCGCGACGATCTTCCGGGTGTGCCATTTCAGCGCCGCCGAACAGGAGCGCTTTCTGGACGCCTACCAGGCCGCACATCCGGGCAAACTGCCGGAGCTTGGCGCCTTAGAAAAACTGAGGCACCTTTCACTGATGGTGCCTGATTTCGGCGACGAGCGGCGCAACCGGCTGCTGGAGGAAGCAATCGCCGATCTGGTGCAGAAGATTGCCGCAATTTCCGGGCCGCCGGATTGAGCAAACCCTTGTGGCACATACGACAAGTCTGACACGATCATCGCCTTGGGAGGGGCTTGATGAAGAAGTTCATGAACACAGCCGAGACCATGGTCGCCGAAAGCGTCGAAGGCTTTGTGCGCGCCCATGAGGAGTTCGTTGTGTTCGGCGCCGACCGCAAATGCATACGCCGCCGCCACCTGGTTCCCGGCAAGGTCGCGATCATCTCCGGCGGCGGCGCCGGTCATGAGCCGATGCATATCGGCTTCGTCGGTCGCGGCATGCTTGATGCCGCTTGCGTCGGGCATATCTTCACATCTCCGACGCCGGACCAGATCGTCAGCGCGATAGAGGAAGCAGACACTGGCGCCGGATGCCTGCTGCTCGTCAAGAACTATGATGGCGACGTCATGAACTTCGAAATGGCGGCGGAGATGGCGGCGGGCCGGCATAAAATTGAAATGGTACTTGCCAGCGACGACATCGAAACGACGAGGGCCGGCGACGGTCGCGGTCGACGCGGCGTTGCCGGCACGCTTATCATGGAAAGGCTTCTGGGAGGCGCGGCCGAGCAGGGCCAGTCCCTCGCCGAACTGAAGGTCATTGGCGACAGCCTCTCCTCACGCATCCGGTCGATGGGCGTCGCACTGACCGGTGTCGCAGTGCCGCACACGCAGCGCACGACGTTCACGCTTGGGCCGAACGAGATAGAAATGGGCGTCGGCATTCACGGGGAGCCTGGCCATTCAAGAGAGCACTTCTCTGACGCCGACACCATCATCGGCCATCTGAGCGAGGCGATCTTTTACGACATCAGCCGAAGCACGGACAAGGCATTGCTCCTCGTCAACGGGCTTGGCGGCACGCCACCCGCCGAACTCTACCTTGCCTACAACTCCGCGCTGCGCATCATGGAGGAGCACGGCGTGCGGATCGAGCGCTCGCTGGTTGGCACCTATGCCACCTCGCTCGACATGCAGGGCCTTTCCATCACGCTTGCTTTCCTTACGGACGAGGAGTTTTCTCTATGGGATTCGCCCCTTGCAACCGCTGCGTTGCGCTGGGGCTGCTAGGTATCGGCACAGCCAAGCGCCTCCGTGCAATCTCAGACCGCCCATCAGTTCCACCTTCCAGGTGTCACGACCAGAAAGCGATGAACGTGCCTGGCTTTTGAGACCATAGAGAGATCAAGCTGCGAGGATGGATGTTCGCGCGGCAGTGGCTTGAGCTCGAGGCTGCCTGCGGCAGCATGCGTTTCGTTTCAAGCCATGGACCGATCGCCAAACTGTCTTATCTCCACGCGGCCACATGACCGCTTCCAATAGTGCCAACGTCGTAACGCCGCCACGGCAAACTGGCGCGAAATAGGCTTGTCTATCGCGGCATAAGCAGGTTCTCCCGGGACCTTTCCGCAGCCTTGTCCAGGTTAAGGCGACACTTCCGTGCCGCCCTCACGGAAAATGGAATGAGAAACGCGGCGCATGCCAGCTATCAAGTCGTTCCTTTCCGTTTGAACCGTAGGCATCCCACGAGGTTAAGTGCCGTCATTTCCAACATTTTCGAGAGATTATCGAGCAAATGCCACCGAGCGGATCTTGATAATTCACGCGGCACCTTTTTCGTCACTTCCGGTTCTTTGCCCGTGTACCCGCGAAGATCGCGTCTCGACCCAAAGCAGAAGTTCCGCTGATCCCCGCAAACTCTCACTAACGACCCTAGGGCCGTGCGCAGGAGGCAAGCGAAGTTCGGTGGCAGCCGTATGTTACTGTAACGTACTTGCCATTTCTCGATGCCGTGGGAAGATCGCGCTGCACGTTCTGCGGGCAAGCTGAGTGTTAGCTTCGGCCGGCAATACTGTGCGAAAGGTATAGGTTTGCGCCCGTGTTGTTGTGGCGTGAAACGCGCATGCGCAGTCCGTTCCAAGTAGAAAAATTATTGTGGAGGGATGAAATGGCATCGACAGCAAGCAGGCTTTCCTTTCTGGCTCTTCTCCTCGTGACAACTGGTCTCAATGGCGCAAGCATAGCCTCCGCCCGGACTGCTGCTGAAGTTCCCCCGGCGATCACCACGCCGGACAAAGTCGAGACGCGCATTGGCACGCTCGACTTCAAGGATGGCATGCCGAGCAAGGAGACCATCGCCAAGGTCTATGACAATCTGGACTTCACGCACGCTTTCGAGGCGTTTGTAAACACCTTGCAAGGGGTCAGCATACACGCACTCCACAAGGGCTTTCTGAGCGCCGGTGTCAAGGATAACGAAGTCCTTGTCTTTTCCGAGCTGATGGACGCCAAGTCGCTCTTCCTGACGGCCAATGCCGACACCGTCTATTACATGGGCATGCTCGACCTGACCAAGGGTCCCATGGTCCTCGAAGTGCCACCCAAGGCGCTTGGTGCCATCGATGACTACTGGTTCCGTTGGGTCATCGACATCGGGCTGCCTGGGGCTGATCGCGGCGAGGGCGGGAAATACCTCATTCTGCCGCCCGGCTACGATGGTCCCCTGCCCGATGGGTTCACTATCGCCCGCGCCCGGACCAGCCTCGTCATATGGTTCGCTCGCTCGTTCCTGGAGAACAACGATCCCAAGCCCGTGGCCGAAACGGTCAGAAAATTCACCAAGGTCTATCCATACGAGGCCGGCGGCGTCGGCACCCCCATTGCCGACTTTTTGAGCGGCAAGGCTGAGCTTGGAAAAGTCACGCCGCCGCCGCCGACCGTGTTCCACGAAGGTACCGGCAAGGTGATGAACACCGTCCCGCCGAATGACTTCAGCTATTACGAGATGCTCAACGAGGTCGTGCAGCAGCAGCCTGCAGGGTCGCTCGATCCCGAGTTGATGGGACCGATCGCCGCCATCGGCATCATCAAGGGCAAACCCTTCACGCCGGATGCGCGGATGAAGAAGATTCTCACCGAAGCGCTGGCGCTCGCCAATGCCACTTCGCGCACCCTGTTTATGGCTCCTCGCGATTCAACTTTGTACTACTACCCCGGCTCGGGTTGGCAGAACATGCTGTTCGAGGTCGGTTACGAGTTCGAGACGCCGGTTCCGCTGATTACAACCGAAGGCGTAAAGCCTTACCCGCCGACCGGTTATCGCACGCTCGATGCGCGAACGGACTTCTTCTATGGCGTCACCGGGATCACGCCCGCAATGGCCATGCGTCTACCCGGCATTGGTTCGACGTACCTGTGGACGATGGTCGACGCAGATAAGGAGCCCTTCGACGGCGGCAAGACTTACAAGGTTACCTTGCCGAAGGACATCCCCCAGGCGAACTTCTGGTCGTTCACGCTCTATGACAACATGACGCGCTCGATGCTCGACACGCCGCAGCGCTACCCACGCGCGGGCAGCCAAAGCTTTCCGTCGCCCGCCGCAGAAGCGGACACCGACGGCACGACGACAATCTTCTTCGGCCCGACGCAGCCAGCGAATGTCAAACGAGGCAATTGGATTCAAACGATACCCGGAAAGGGGTTTATCCCGTGCCTGCGGCTCTACAGCCCGCTTGAACCGTTTTTTGCCAAGACCTGGCGGCCGAGCGAGGTCGAAGCCGTTAAGTAATCAGCGAGCAAACGCGATAGCATCGCGTCAGGGACGCGACCACCTCTTGGCCGTTTTCGTCCATCCTCGATTTCGAACGGCTGTTTGCGGGACCAAAACTTAGTCGAATAAACGTGTTTCGCGACCCAGGCGGCCTCGTAATCGTTTCCCAATCCATTGCGGTCCTTGCCGATCGTCGGTCCCTGGGCAGCTTCGGGCCCAGGCCGCGTCTCCTTGGCCCCCAAATTGTCATTGCGCTCACGCGAGAAGCGGCGGCGGTCCTCTTCCTCGGGCGCCGGCACCCGGACCATCGCACATACCCGCTACTCGCCCCGCTGATGGGCGAGCAGCGCCCGCACCAGCGCTTCGCCATCGGGTGCTTCGGATCGGTGAGCTGCAACGGGCATGCTTCCTCCAAGGTAGGGTGTTTGTGGTTAAGCGACCTCACTTTGCCACAGCGCTGATCGCTATCCACGCTCCTCATAGGATCTGCATAGTTCCGCATTTTCGAGTAGCAGCATTAACGCGGAGGTCGGCCGTCTGGCTCCCCCTTGTCCTCTTCCACGCGTTCTCGTCTCGCCTGCAGTCGGTCGAACTTTCCGAAGTCGGTCATGATGCTGACCAGAACACTTCCGGTCCAGCCGAAAGTGAACAGCCCCGACATGCCGATGATCGGCCCTAGGAGCCGCCATCGATCCGGCAGGCTGACGTTGCCCTCTCCGAGCGTCGTGTAGCTCTCCAACACGTAGTAGTAGCTGTCGCGCATCGAGGGGATGATCTCCCTGACATAGAGTGGTACCGCCCAGATCAGTGTTTCTGCGAAATGCAAGATCGCCAGCGCAGCGATCGTCACTGCCAGCATCACGTTCAGCCGCCAATGCGGCGTGGCGCTGGTGACGTGTGCCCAAGACTTGCTGAACTGAAGGCCGATGCTTCGGATACCCACGCCATGCACGAAGATGACCACGATCAGAAACACGGTGCCGACGAGGATTTCCAGAACGGGGTTCGGGTTCGTTAGATGGTCCAATCGCGAGGTCCTCAGTCTTGTCACCTGCGGTGGGAGGCGTTTTGAGAGCCTCCCACGGGGCCGACACCAGCACGGGCATGTTGCTGCACCCTGGCGCTAGTAGCAGGGAGGATAGGGGTAATATCCGCATGCCGGAGGCGGGTAGTAGCGACGATCCTCAGCGACCGCGGCACCGATTGCCGCTCCTGCGACAACGCCGGCTCCGTAATATGCGCCAGGATGTGCGTACCAACCGCCACGCCAGATCGGAGCACGGAAACCAGCGCCTCCGACGGCAACGCCCCCGTAAGGACCGCGGGCCGCAAACCAGTCGATGAACAGCGATGCAGGACCGTCGGCACGGGCGAGATCGCCTTCTAGGACGGCGACCTCAAAGGTCAGGTTTCCGCCTTCGAGCTTCGGCGTCTTCAGGACGACGACGGCATCGGCGACGGTATCGCCCTTGCCGCTCAGGACCGAAATCGTCGCATTGGGCGGATCCTTGGCGAAACTGTCCGGGCCTTCATCCCATTGCTTGATGAACTCGGAAGTTAAGACATGACCTGCAGAGCGTACCGGGCGGTCGGCAAACACGATAGACACCGCCGAGATGCCGCTCATCGTCAGCTTGCCGTTCTCAAGCTTTGCGCCTGCGGAATTGAGGACGGCCAGCGACGGCACCATTTTTGACTTGGTCGCGCCGATGGCCTTCTGCGCAGGTGCCGAGATGGCGTCCTGCGCGAGAACCGGCGTCGACGATAGAAGGCCTGCTGCGATTGCGATCATGAACATATCGGAGATTTTGAGCATCTGCTTCCTCCCGTTTTTCCACTGAGTGGCGTTATTTCAACAGTCCCAGATTGATCAGTTGAACACGTCGGTTGTCTGCCGCCTCCGGGTGGCCCGGATCGATCGGCCATTCCTCGCCGGCACCGACCGAGAACAAGCGATCTGGCGAAACTGCGAAGGTGGTCGACAGCGCTTCGTTGATTGCGTCGGCGCGCTTCTGGCTGAGTTCGAGATTGTGCTTGGCACTTCCTGTCGCACTGGAATGCCCGACAATGAGGAACTTGTAGCGGAACAGATCCGGATGATGCAGGGCATCCGCGATCAGCCCGACGGTGCGGTAGGATTTCGGCTCGATTGCCGTCGAGTTGTTTTCAAAATCGATCTCGACGATCAACTGCGAGAGCTCCGACAGCTTGTTCCAGTTGGGCAGCGCTGCAACGCCTTTGCCGACGTTGGCGTTTGCTTCTTCCACCAGCAGAGCAACATCGACGGCAGGTGCTGCAGACTTCACCTGTCCAAGCGTGCTCATGATCTGACTGTTGTCGAGCTGCTGGGCCGAAGCAATGCTCGGAGCCAGAAGCAGGCCGAGTGCCATTGAAATGCGAAGGCCGTGAGCGATCATGTTGTTTTCCCTCTTTCCGGTCATGGTTCACCGCCATCCGGCGTCGGTAATTGCTTGGTTGCATTCCCTGTTGTCGACGCGCTTCGTCTCGACGAGGCAGGACAGAATGTTTCCGTCGCCCTTCACGCCGTTGCAGTACTGGGAGATGTCATGCTGGCAGACCTTGAACACCGACGCCTGCGCCTCCTGGCGCTGGGCGATCGACGACATGACGCTCGCGAGCGTCGAGGTACACGTTGGGGAAACCTTGGATGCGTTCTTCTCGAGACAGGCCTGGATGCGGCCGTTGCCGAGGTTCTCGCCATTGCAGAACTTCTTGATGTCGGCGCCGCACGCCTTGGCGAGCGTCGTCACCGCATCGGCGTAGCTGATCGTATCTGCCTTGCTCACGGCCGTCATGGAGAGGAAGGCAGCGAGCGCCACCCCTGCGAAGATACCAACTCTGTCTCTCATCATTGTTCCTATCCTGGAGCGATTGATCTGAAGTGGTCATTTCCGTCGTATGCGGGGTCGGCTTTATCGCCGTGGCCGTTTGAGCGGGGAGACGGCGGCTTGATTGACGGCCTGTTCGATCTCGATCCGGAGGCCCTCGATGAGCTCCTCGTACTCGCCGATGCGCTCGTCACGCTCCGGAGCGGACGATCGCTCCCACTGCAGTTTCTCGTCATGCGCAGTCAGAAAGTCATCGCACATGTCGCAAAACCCTTCGTCGCGGGCGGCGAGTTCCTCGATAACTTTGGCGTGCTCCTTGAATGAGCTCTTCACGAATTCAACACCGTTCCCCATCCGGTTTGTCCGTTCGCGTATGTCGCCTCACAACAGGCGATCTCATGCTGATGCAAATCTCTCCTATTGGGCGGTCACTGAAGGTAATAAACGCTCGCACAGTGCTTGGAGTGGACTCAAAACGCAGCCACGCGCTCGACGAACCAGAATGCCGACATTGCTCCGATCGCGTAGGTCGCCGTGGCAAAGGCATGGCGGCCAAGCCACGCCGGATATCTCGCCAGCCTTGCCAGCGCGATCAGTCCGATCACCGCGGCGATGAACATCAACTGCCCAATCTCGACGCCCACATTGAAAAACAGCAGCGCGAACGGAATGTCTCCGGCCGGAAGGGCCAACTCGGACAGCGCTCCTGCAAAGCCCAGCCCATGCAGTAATCCAAAGGCGAAGGCCACCATCCAGGGTCGTTGCGCCGTCAGGCTTGTCTGGCCCTTCTGGATACGAATGATCTCGCAGGCGAGCAGCAGGATGCTGAAGGCGATCGCCGCTTCGACGGGCGGTCCGGGCACGTGAACGAACCCGAGGGTTGCAAGCGTCAGCGTGATGGAATGCGCCGCGGTGAACGCCGTCACCGTCAACAGCAGCGCCCGCCAGCTTCGCGCGATGAACATCAGCGCAAGGACAAAGAGCAAGTGGTCGTAACCGAAGAGTATGTGTTCGATGCCATGCGTGACGAATGTCTTCGCCACGTCGAGGCGTCCAGGTCGCGAGGCGACGTCGACCCACGGCTGCGAAGGATGGATCATCGTTGTCGTAACCGCTCCATCCAGCATGTGGACCCGTACGAGCACATCTGTGATCGTTGCCTGCAGACCGACGAATTCCACACGCTTGCCCGCAAGACCGCCGGCATCCGTCTCGATCACGCGCGTCTCGACAAGAGAATCTGGAAGATCACGCTGCGCGGGCGCCGTCGCGTCGCGAACGCTGTCCGGGAACCGCAGGGCGACTGGGAGGCGCATGCCTGACAGCATGGGCGTCCGCCAGACGACCTTGTAACGGTTTGCGCCCATCTCATCGATCTGTAGGTATGCGGGCCGGATCTCGTGGGCGAGCGCGTTCGAGACGAGCACCAACAGGGCAACGACGACACCAAAGAGCAGGCGGCAGGGGGAGGTCAGTAACTTCATCCGGGCGCTCATTGTGCGGACAACTCGATCTGGGCGCTGGCTCCGGCTGGAACTTCCAAGCCCTGCAGGTCCTCGGCGGTAACGGTCGGCAGGTTCACGAAATAGCGCGAGCGCATCTCCTTCAGGGCGTTGTTCTTCACCTCTTCGTAGCGTTCGTCGAGCCATGCCGATTTGACAGCAGGTGCAACTTCCTCGAAGGCGGGAACGCGGCCCGGCTCGATGGAATCGACCCAGATGAGATGCCAGCCATAGCCGGATTGCACTGGCCCTTGCCACGAACCCGGCGTCAGTGTGAAGAGGGCTTTGGCAAAGCCCGGTCCGAACTCCCTGGCCATCTGCTCGGGCGTGGCGTCCCCATAGTAGTTCCGGAACATGAACGGATCCGCGACCGACGCGACTTCCGGCGAGTTGGCAGGTTTGCCCGAGACGGCCGGGATAGCGGCTGCGGCAGCCTCGCGGGCGGCTTGGCTATGCTTGTCGGACGAGAAGTACAGATGACGGAAGCTCAGGTGCGGCGAGAGCGCGAAGCGGTCCGAGTGCTTTGAATACCATTCCTTGAGTTGAGCGTTGTCTGGTTCGTCCAGCGTCGCCAGGTCGGCGGCCAGGAAGTCCATTTTCTGCGCCAGCCTTCGCTTGATGATCTCGTCGTCGCGGTCGAGCCCGAGGGAGACCGCTTCGCGAAACAGGATCTCTTCGGTGACCTTCTGATCCATGAGACTGCGCATCTCGTCCGGCGTCGGTGTCGGCCGCCCCTGGGCCAGCCATGTCACCGCCAGTTGACGGACGTCGTCCTTGGTCAGATTGATTGTCTGCTGGTCGACGACCTCCTCCGGCGCGGGCGCGAGCAGGCGGTAGGCACCGAACAGAACCACGCCAACGACGACGAAGTGCAGGAGCGGTTCGCTGAGGAAGCGGTACCCCTTGTTTTTCGGGACATCGAAAACCGCAGAGGCTTCTGGCGCTATCGGCATCAGTTTCATGAGACCTGTTCCTGTTAATCGGCAAATGCACGCAAGGCCGCCTGGGCGGTGGTCAGCGGACTGCGCTGGAGATAGCTGAGGATTGCGAACTGCTCGGCCGGATCCTTGACAGCCTTCGACCTGATGATGGCGACGTAGTCCGCTGTCGCATCCCACGCCTCCCAATCGGCCAGTTCCATGGCGACGAAGCCGGCCATCGGACTGCGCGCCTTGATGAAGTAGCGATAGGCCTCGATCACCCGCTGGCGCGGAACGGCCCCGTCCGCTCCGCCGTGGACACTGAGGGCAAGCAGGGCCGCCTGGATTTCCTGGAGTGTCCGCCGGCGATCGGCGAAGAACGTCGTCTCCAGCCAGTCGACACGGCTCGTCCCGCGCAATTCCAGATCGGCAGCGAGCATGGCAGAAAGGTTGGTCGCGTCCCGTGTCTTCAGGGCCGTAGCTACGTCCTGTTCGAGCGCGGTGGCGGTATCGGGGCCGCCCGCAATGCCCAGCAGCACGGTGTATGCGGCACGTCGTGACGCGAGTTTCGGATCATTGGTCCAGGTTGCGAGCTTGGCAGCGTCAAGCTGAGGCTTGAGGAGCCGTGTGACGCCGTACGGCGCCCGCGACAGTTCGCCAAAGGCAATTTCCGCGACGAGTGGTTCGCCGCTTTCGAGTTGCGGCGCGACGACGTCAATGCGCTCGTGCCATTCGGCGTCGGTCAGATATGACGAAGTGAGCGTCAGTTGTGGCCAAATCCGCTTCGGCGTCTCTGCGCTGTGTTTAGTCTGCGCGAGCTGCCGCAGCCATCCGGCATATTGGACAGGCATTGCGCCAAGGCTGGTCCACTTCTCGGAAACCTTGTCGTGGAGGAGCAGCAAGGGCTTCTCGTCGGGCTTCGTCGCCTCCCCGTCGCCGACAGTCAGACCGTCGACCGACATAACCGCGTCTGCGATCGGGGTCGACAGTCCGGGCTGCACAACGACGTCGCCGACCGTTCCATCTCCCTTTACGACGTCGACGATGCGAAACTGTCCTTGGCCATCCAATGGAACGGCGAGCACGGCCTCATCTGCGGCGTCGAGCTTCTGTCCCGGTGTGACGACCAGCCCCGAGAAGCAAATGGCACAGGCGTGGGCGTTCCCGGCGAATGTCAAGATCAGCATGCCGATGGCCAGAAGCAGCCGGACGGACGCATGTCTGGATAGTAACGTCGTTGCCATTGGGCAGTCTCCATTACATGGGTCCGACCACCGAACCGTGGCCGACTTCGGTCGGCGCGCGGTTCATGATGCTCGTGGCTCAGAAAGGCGCTTTCTGCTGGGTCAAGGGATCCAGCGTCTGCGGTGTCGGGACGACTTCGTAGTTCGCGTAGCCGAACTCGTTGCTGCGGGCAGCGTAATATTTGTCGCCGAGCTTGTAGACGGTCGCTTCGTATGGGGCGTTGTTGAGGGTGGTGACGATGGCCCCATCCTTGATGGCGTAGGCGGTGCCCGACCCGGTCAGGCCTCCATGCAATACGTCGCCGATTTCGCTGGGCTTGGGGATCGAGCCGTTGATGTTGCCGACGAGGCGCTGGCCCGAGGTGGTCCATGTGATGCTGAAGACCTCGCCGGTGACATTGTTGCGAACCCAGCTCGACTTGCCGACGATGAGGTCGGTGAGTGCTGCGGTATCAAGCGCCGTAGCGCCCTGCTGCTTCAGGTCGGCAACGGTGGTACCCTTTTCGGCGGCCGCCCGCAGCTCTTGGGTCGGCGTATACCAGATCGGCGAACTCCATGCCCGCTCCTGGATCGTCGCCGCGACATTCTCCGGAGGCGCGACTCCAAGTTCCTTCGCCTGGATCGTGGTCCAGCGTGGCGTCGGTATCTCCAGGGTGCGGAGATAATAAAATGCGTCAAGGCTCGGGTCGAATTCCGGATCCGTCCAGGATCCCTTCAGTTCCACCGAACCGATGGTGTTGGTATAGCTGGCGTCTGAGATGTTCACGGTGCTGCCGATCGGCGGAACGATGCCGGTGAATTCATCCGGTGCCCGATTGCCAGCCCAGGCGACATCGTAAACCTTCTCGAAACTCTGGCCATGCTTCGACCAGCCCTTGACGATCTGGATGCGGTCGAGATTGCCCGAGGTCGGGTCCTTCACGGCCCAGACGGCAAAGGACGGCGCTTTGGCTTCACCGAGCGGAGGCAGATCGCCGCCCATCGGCACCCCGCCTGCATAGGCGCTCTTCACCCAGTCCGGCTTGGCGACATCAGGCGTGTTGGCCCCACCGAAGAACCGTACCTTGATGTGCGGACCGCTCGTGGCGAATGTTTCCTTGCGCTGCATGGCATCAAACAGCGAGGCGCGGGTGTTTTCCTCGGCCCAGACTCCGGTCAGGCCAGCAGGGTTTTCAAGTCTGACGTCCATACCGGCGAAGACGTAGCCGGACATGCGCTGCTTGATATCGCCGTCATTGCGTGCATGGCCGCCGTAGAAATTGTCCTGGCGATAGGGCACGCCCGTATTGTGGGAATCCGATCCGCCGACGAAGCCGGTCTTGTAGGGGTTGAAGCCGCGCGCCTCCATCATGGACAGGCCGTCCTTGAGGGCCTGCCTGATATAGCTGCCGGAAGCGGTCGGGAAGCGGCCGGCGGGATCGCCGAGCAGGTAGGTCAGGATTTCGAAATTGGCAAACTCGTCATTGGGCGAAAGAACCGGATGGGTCTCCGACGCGCCCTTGATCTGCTTGATTTCGCTCAGACGCTCGTTGCGATCACGCGACGTCGCCCAGGCGGCATCGATGGGACGGCCCTTCTCATCGACGTCGGTCGGAAACATGTGGCCGTCGGAGAGATTTGCGTTATGCGAGATCGCCAGAAGATCGTTGCCCGCTTTTCGCTGGTCGTCCATCCAATTCCAAAGATCCGACGGATCGCTTGAATCAATCGAGCTGTAAGGTGCGTGCGGAACCTTGGCACAATCCCGGAAGAACACATTGCGATGCATATTCCGGTTGTTCGGCGTCGAAGTCCACTCATAGGAGCAGAAGGCCGTGAACTTGCCTGGCTCGTTTGCCTGATCGGCCATGTCGATGTTCTGCTTCCAGATGGAACCAGCCACTTCAGGCGAAATGAGTTCCTCGATCGGCTTCTTGTCGACAATCGTACCTCCGAGCCAGAGGTAGATGCGCGTGATATCGGCCGGGTCCTTCACGATTAGTTTTTGCGCGATCGGAAGCTTGCTGATCGCGGAACCGGGCGAGTTGGCAAGCGCGACGGTCCCTACATATTCGGAGTGATCCGTGACGCCCATCCAGTCGAGTGGCGTCTCGATCTTGATGTCGTATCCGAGCGGATGCTTGATGGTCTCGCCCTTGGCATACCTGTACGCATCGGCTGGCGTGCTCTTGGTGTTGCCGAAAATGTAGGCGTCGAACGACCATCCGGTGTGGACGTGGGTTTCGCCGAAATAGGCCTGCCTTTCCTGTGCGCACACCGCAGTGACGGAGAGCGTCAGGATCGTTGACGAGAGCAACAGAATAACTTGGTTCGATCTGCGCATCATTAGCAATCCTTTATCAAACGAGACGGGGTGACCCTCGCGGGGTCACGTAGATCTCAGCGGACTTGTTCGATTTCGGTTGGACGCCATTCCTTCGTGAAGAAAGGTTCGAGCGGGCTGTAGAGCCGCAAGAGCGTGAACCATCCCTTGCCAGGAACCGTCTGTATCCAGTTGCCACGTTTGACGTCCTTCGGCTGATCGGGGCCGAAATAGATCGTCGTGGAGCCATCCGCGGCTGCTTGCGCCGCGGGAGACGGATAGGTCTGGCTGCCCGCACGGGGATATCGTTGGGGCGTGTCGAGCATGGAGCGGGTCTGGTTGTCGTAGACCGTGAACGACCAGAAGGCCGCCGCCGGTATGCCCTTGGGCAGCGTTACCTTGTAGGTCTTGCCGCCGTCGAGGGCCTTCTTCTCACCGTCCAGGAAGCCCATGAGGTACTGCGAACCGACGCGCGGCAGTCGCATGATCATACCGGGGGAGTCCAGGGTGTAGCCGTAGTAGAAGGCCGTCTTGGAGTCGAGCGTGCGCGCGCCAGTCGGCGGAAGCGGATCGAACAAACCGTCCTTGGTGAGCATCGGCGGCGGCGTCTCGAAGTTCGCCCCACCCTCCCACAGCATGTTGGCCCAGGACGAGTCCTCATAGTAGGTCCATCCGAGGGAATCCTTCGGCCGCCAGTTGAGCACGCGCCCGGAGGCGTTTCCGACCGCCGCAGCGTCCACGAGGATCTTCTTCATCCGCTCGTTCGGCTTGAACTCCTTGCCCTTGGCGATCCCGATCGCCGCCAGTTGTCCGGCCAGCTCGGGATTGTAGGAGTCGGCTGGCTCCGCCTGGATGTTGTCATTGATCATCTCGAAAAACGAGACGTCGTTTGGCGGGATCGTATTGAAGGCCTTGCCGCTGGCATCGATGAAATTTGTTTCGGGAACCGGTGGATTGGCTTCGAGCCTGACCTTGCCTTCGAGGGCCGTCGCTATGCTCGTTCCGAAGCCGCCGGGCGTATAGGGGTAGATCTTCAAGGTCTTCTTGATCAGGTCGACGGTCGGCTTCGGATCATTTTCCGTCAAGAAGGCGCGGGCAGCGTACAGCGCACGCAATGTCCTGGAGTGCGCCACATGGAAACCGCTGTCCGGAAGCGGACCATCGTAGCCCGGCGGGATCAGCAGATATCTTCCGCCTTCGCCGCGATCCGGGCCGGGAAAGCCGATATCGATGATCCACTGGAACCACATGTCGTTGATGGTGCCGAGCCCCTTCGGCGGCTGTTCGATGACAACCGGCCCCTTGGAAAGATCGATGACGGCGAGGTAGTAGACCGTGTCCGCATTGGCCGTGAGGAACAGCGACTTGGAATCCATCAGTTCGGGAAAGATGACGACGTCGTTGTCCTTCGCGCCGATGCTTTGGAACCCGCGTTCGAGCGCGATCGCGGATGCGCCGCCATAGCTATTGAGGAAGGCGTCGAGGCCGCGCGTGAAGTCGAGCGTGTCATAGATCTTCTGGGCGGTCTCCGCAGTAGGAGCGCCGTCCTTGAAGTCTAGCGTGCCGATCCGCGTCTCGACCTTGTCGGGGGTCGTTATCGCTTTCGGGACTTCGAACGCGTTCTGGGCGAATGCCAAGGTGCCCAAAGCCGACATGGCCAAGGCAACTGCTAGTAGCGAGACCGTTCTTTTTTGCGCCGTCATGATGTTCCCTCGATCGGTAGACCTATCATTCAGCGGAGCTCTGCCCTGAGGGCATGGGACACCGAGCAATTCTCAACTCGGGATCCTGACCGGGCATCGTAAAAGCGCAAGTATGTAACAGTAACATACGGGGTAGTCTTGGGGTGGCTCCGCGCTTACTGCATGATCTTGTCGACGTCTTCTTTGGGACTCACGATATTAACCCACGGTGCAACAATAGCTTGCGTCGTGTGCAGTATGTGCGTGGACGACGATCGATTTCTGCAGTAGGTTGCATTCGAAATGCTTCATATAATTTCTGGTACAGGCGTCCCTCAAGAGCGGGTGAGGAGAAAGTCGTGCAGAATGAATTGCCAGATGGGCGCGTCGCTGCGCCATCATCGCCGCGCCCTCCTCCCACCCTGGACGATATTCGCGACCAGCTAGCGCGCGTCGTCAACAGTCCGGAATTCCCCGGTGTTGGCCGCAGCGCCGCATTCCTTACCTATGTGACGGACGAGGTGCTTTCCGGGCGTGGAGATCGGATCAAGGGCTATTCGATCGCCGTGGAAGTGTTCAAGCGCTCGGAAGGCTTCAAGCAGGACGATCCCGTCGTTCGCATCGAGGCTGGACGCCTGCGGCGGGCGCTGGAGCGTTACTACCTGGTGGCCGGACAGAATGATCCGATTCGAATAGACATGCCCAAGGGCGGATACGTTCCGTCCTTCGTGTGGAACGATGCTTCACCGAACCCCGACGATCCAGGCTTGTCCCGACCGCGCGCGCAATGGCGCAAGCTGATGCCGATAGGCGTGGGAGCCGCGCTGATGCTCTGCGTCGTGGTGACCGCGCTCGTGCTGTCTGCTTATCTGCTGCCAGGTTTGCCGAAGTCTCTAAAGGCCCAGTCGGAAGGTCCGACGCTCGTCGTCGCGCCGTTCGCCAACCTCGGGGATGGCCCGAAGGCGGCGCTCTACACCTCCGGCTTGACGGAGGAGCTTCTGACAGCGCTTCCTCGCTTCAAGGAAATCAGGGTCTTTGGCCGCGAAACGTCCACCTCCCTGCCATCGGAAGTCGAGGCGTCCCAAGTCCGGGACGAGCTCGGTGCCCGCTTCCTTCTTGTGGGCGGCGTTCGCGTTTCGGACGACCGCGTTCGTGTGACCGCGCGCCTGCTTGACACCGCGACGAGCGAAATCCTCTGGTCGCAGACTTACGACGACGACATCAAGAGTGGCGATCTGTTCAGTATCCAGTCGGACGTAGCCAACAAGGTGGCGACAGCAGTGGCCCAGCCCTACGGCATCATGGCTCAGTCGGACGCAACCAATCCGCCCCCTGAGGATCTCGGTGTCTATGGCTGCACGCTAAGCTTCTATGGATACCGTGCGGAATTGAGCGCCGTCCGGCATCGTCGAGTGCGGGACTGCCTTGAGAGCGCCGTCGCCCGGTACCCGACCTTTGCCACCGCATGGGCGATGCTCTCCATCATCTATCTTGACGAGGACCGGTTCCAGTTCAATCCGAGTACCAACGCGACGCCGGCGATCGATCGTAGCTTGCAGGCCGCCCGTCGTGCCGTACAACTGGATGCGGGCAATACCCGTGCCCATCAGGCGTTGATGACCGCGTTGTTCTTCAAGCAGGAGGTTGCCGAAGCACTGCATGTGGGCGAACAGGCGTTGGCGACCAACCCGAACGACACGGAACTGCTCGGAGAATTTGGCACCCGCGTCGCGATGAGTGGCGAATGGGAGCGTGGCGCGGCGCTGCTCGACCGCGCACTTGCCCTTAACCCCGGCGGCGGCGGCTACTACCACGGCACGCGCGCGCTCGCCGCCTACATGCTGAACGACGACAAGACCTCGGTCATCGAAATCAAGCAGGCGGATCTCCAGAAGTTTCCTTTCTTCCATGCGGTCGCCGCGGTGATCTATGTCAATGCCGGGATGATGGACGAAGCGCGCCGCGAGGCTACACGCTTCAACGAGATGAGACCGGATTTCGTACCCAATGTCGTGGCCGAACTGAAGGCCAGAAACTTCCAGCCAGGCGACCGCGCGAGACTGATTGCCGATCTAAGGAAGGCGGGCCTGCCGGCATCGGACGAAGTACGGGAATCGATGCTGCTGCCGGTTCACAGTTCGTCCGTGCTTGTGCCACGTTGACTGGCGCGCGGCCAGTGTCTGGGGCAACGGCACAGATGCTACCAGATGTTACGGGCGTTTTCCGTCGTCCGACTGTAGAGTTCGCCGGATTGCAAGGATCAACTCGGGAGGGCATGCGTCGATGACCAGACCATCAGGAAGATCTCAGCATCGGTTGGCGATCGCACTCGCGGCCGGGGCGCTCGCCATGATCGTTTCGGGATCCTTGTCGGCAACCCGTGCCGACGAAGCCGACGCCAAGAAGTTGGTGAAGGCGATGTCCGACTATCTCGCCTCCCAGAAGGCCATCTCCTTCGCCTACGACACCAACTTGGAAGTCGTCACCCCCGAGCATCAAAAGATCCTGCTGGCAAGTTCCGGCAAGGTGGAAATCGGCCGACCGGACAAGCTCCGCATCACCCGGCACGGCGGTTTCGCCAACGTCGAGATGGTCTTCGACGGCAAGACGGCGACCGTTTTCGGCAAGGACGCCAATCTCTATGCGCAGGCCGAGGTGCCCGGAACCATTGCTCACCTGGTCGACGAGATGCGAGACAAGCTGCATCGGCCTGTTCCCGGTGCCGACCTCCTGTTGCCCGACGTCTACGGCACGTTGATGGACGGCGTGACGGACGTGAAGGATCTCGGCAGCGGCGTCATCGGCGGCACCGAGTGCGACCACCTCGCCTTCCGCGCCAAGGAGGTCGACTGGCAGATTTGGATCGCTCAGGGCGAACATCCCTACCCCTGCAGGTATGTGATCACCGCGACGCAGGTCGATCAGGGGCCGCAATACAGCATCCAGATCAGCGACTGGAAGACGGACACCGACATCGTGGCGGCAGACTACACGTTCAAAAACACCACGGACGCCAAGAAGGTCGATCTGTCGAAGCTCAAGGACACCGACGAGCTTCCCGACCACCTCGCAAAAGGAGCCAAGCAATGACCCTGTTCAGACGCGTGAGAGTTCTCCTGATTGCCGCGGCCGTTGGAATTTCCGGGCTTGAGGTCGCCGAGAAGTTTTCAATTCCTGTGCCAGACGGCATCGTAACACCGGCCGAAGCCCGGATCGGCCGGCCGCTGACGCCGGTCAGCGTCGCCGGAGTGGCACGGCGCACGGTCAGGCGCTGCGCGGTGGGCGTCTACTACTGCTAGGACGAGGCGATCGAGGGTCTGTCGGTCAGCATTTTTTTGATGAGGGCGATCTGTGGGCAGTCAAAGTAGCGTAGCGTCGGCATCGGCTCACAAGAGTTGGCTTCGTTGGTTTCTTGTATGTTCAATGATCGTGGCACTACCCGGATGCGGAGGACATCCCAAAGATGTGCTGACACCCGTGGCCGACACGTCTCCGCAATCGCCGAAGGTCGACATGCTGATCGCGACGACCCGCACCCGGTCGACCGTTCCAGGTGAGATGTTCAACGGAGAACGTGCGCTGGCCCCGGCCTTCGCCGACATGACGATCTCCATTCCGCCCAACAAACTTCGCAAGAAAGGGCAGGTCGCCTGGCCGAAGAGATTGCCGTCCAATCCGGCGACGGATTTCGCGACCGTGAAGGCCAACGATCTCAACATCGACGAAGCCAAGAAATGGCTGAGCACGAGCGTCAAAAAGGCGCCCGACGGCAGCGTCCTTGTCTTCATCCACGGCTTCAACAACAGGTTCGAGGATGCCGTCTACCGCTTCGCGCAGATCGTCCATGACTCCGGCGTCCATAGCGCCCCCGTCCTGGTGACATGGCCCTCGCGCGGCAGTCTGCTTGCCTACGGCTATGACCGCGAAAGCACCAACTACACCCGCAACGCATTGGAGACACTCTTCCAGTATCTTGCGAAAGACCCCGAGGTGAAGGAGGTCTCGATCCTCGCGCATTCGATGGGCAACTGGCTGGCGCTGGAATCCTTGCGCCAGATGGCCATTCGCAACGGCCGCCTACCGGAGAAGTTCAAGAACGTCATGCTCGCGGCCCCTGACGTTGACGTCGATGTCTTCCGCCAGCAGATCGCGGATATGGGCAAGCAGCACCCGCAGTTCACGCTGTTTGTCTCACGTGATGACAAGGCACTGGCTTTCTCGCGCCGGGTCTGGGGCGACGTCTCCCGGCTTGGTGCCATCGATCCGGAGCAGGCCCCGTATAAGAAGGAGCTCGAGGACAACAAGATCATGGTGATCGACCTCACCAAGATCAAATCCGGCGACAGCATGAACCACGGCAAATTCGCGGAGTCGCCTGAGATCGTGCAGCTCATTGGCCAGCGTATCTCCGACGGGCAGACGTTGACTGACAGTCACGTCGGACTTGGCGACCAGATTTTAGTGGCGACCAGCGGGGCTGCGACGGCCGCTGGGAACGTTGCCGGCCTGGTTCTCGCCGCGCCGGTTGCTGTGGTCGACCAGGACACTCGCGACAACTATGCCACCCATGTCGGAACCCTGGCAGGCTCGAGCAGCGCACAGCCGGCCACGACCAACTGCGATCAGACCAGACCGACGCCGAGCTGCAAACGTTGATTTTGCGGACAGAAGCTACTGCAACAGACATGGGCAGGACCAGCTTTTGCTGGCATTGTTCGATCGGGACAGCGAGACGGCGATTCCGTCTCAGGAATAGCGGGAATACACGCGGGTTTTGGTCTTACGGGCCGCCATCGTGTGCGCGGGTTTTGGTGTCGCGTCTTCAGCGGCTACCGGGCGGTGGGCGTGAACGACAACAACGACGGTTTCCTCTTCGACGCCGTCGAGCAGGGTGCGATCATCAGTGTCGCGTTTCACGTCTAGGTGGACGCCTGCGTGAGACACGCCCTGGTTCAATGGAGACGGCATCAATGAACAGCAACGCGGCGACCTTACTGGCACTCGGGCGGAGCGCAGCGTCGGCCCACGCCCAATAGCCCTACCGGCAGGTCACCGGGCGTGACGAGGTCGGCGATCAAGAGCGGTTCGTCGTCGGGAATCAGTTTATCGGCGATGATGGCTTCCACCGAACTCTTGCTCAGCGTTTTCCCTTGGAGCGCGGCAGCCTCGAAAACCTGGCTGAAGTCGGCGTCTGCCGTAGAGCGCGGGGACAAATGTGCCTATTGCGCCAGCAACGATCCCGCGGTTTGCAATCTGCCGCGCGCGGCATCAGACCAACCCGGAGCGCACCGTTGGCTTCGATCGGCGCAGTCGCGCTGAAGAGCTGCATCGGCGCGACGCCGTTGCTGACTTCGAACGTCAGCTTCGCCGACCCGTCGAGGCCGACGCGTTCGGATACCTTGCGGATGATCGCGGCGAACTCTTTGGCTGACATTGGGATCGACCATCCTCGTCGATATCCCAGAGTTGCACGAAGATTTCAGACCGACATCGTTTCCTCTATAGAACACCCCGAGTTCCGTCACCTCATGATGCCTCGATAACGATCGACACATCACCGTTGTGCATCGTTATGTCTTTGGCTGCCCGCAGATCGTCAGTGTCGTGGCCCTCGGCGAACTCATCAAGTACTAGCCGAAGAGCCTTTGCGGCTTCCTTTTTCTTACCCAAGTCCGCTTCAAATGAAACGAGATCGCGCGAGGCGCGCAGTTCCCAACTGCGTGCGCACATTTTTCGACTGGCGGCAATGGCACCTTCAATGCAACGGCGTGCCTCGTCAGAAGGGGAAACCGATCCCAAAAGGCTCCCCTTTATTCGCAGAAGTTCCGGCCCGTAACAGAAATCCCCTTTGGTTTCGACCGATTGGATAGCTGCCTCGACCCGCTCCAACCCTTCATCGACTTTGCCGAGCGCCGCTAATCCGTTTATCAGCGAGATTTCAAGCATGGTGGTGAAGACCTCATAGGTGGAGGCATGCAGCCGTTCAATGCATCGACGGAGGCTGTCGACGCCTGCGCTGGGGTCTCCCCGGCGGATAGTTATTTCCGCCTCAAAGCCTCTCGCTACTGACACGTATGGCGACAGGGAGTGCAGCCCGGCACGCGAATTCAGCCAATCAATGTGCTCTTGCGCACTCTCTAGGTCGCCGCGCCAGAGGAAAACGGCGATGCCACCGAGCAGCGCGATGCAAAGTGTCAACGAATGATCTGCCTCAGCCGCTTCCTTGATCGCTTGCCGTGCCCGGACGGCGGCTTGGTCAGGGAAGCCTTGAAGCCACAGATTCCTGGCAAGTATTCCGCCTGCGAGCCCGTGTCCTCGGAAACCGACATAACTTCCTGGCGCGCGGCTGGAAAGCGGATCGCTTGCTAACGCAGCCTCCAGTTCGAGCCTGGCGCGGCTGAGTTCGCCGCTGAAGTGCAATGAATTGCCCAGAAAGAAGTGCCCAAGCGAAATCGCGGACGGCTCTTCGGTCGCCTCAGCGACGGAAGAACAGCGATAGGCACACTGGAGCGCCGATTTGAAGTCTCCCGTTCGTAGATGAAACATGTTCAATGGGCCGAGGACCTTTAGCTGATCGACCGCATCTCCTCGACCTTCGGCAATCTCCAGACCCCTGATGAGCGCAGGGAGCGTGTCACGACCGCCGTGGAGATACATGCGCGAGATTCCGAGGCCAGCCTGTAGATGCATCTCCTCACGGGTTTCCCGAGAATGGTCGCCCATTGCAGAAAGCGCGCGCTCGGACCAGCGCTCGCATTCCGGAAAGAGCGACATTGCCTGAAATACTGGAACCGCGGCTGCGGCCAGACCGATGCCGACTTCGGTGTTGCCGTTGTCGCCGAAGGACCATTCTAAGGCGGCCCGGACGTTGTTGATGCCAAGGAAATAGGGCAGCCGCTCGGGGCCGCTTGAGAGCGTTGGCCAATCCGGACCAAACTGCTCCAACCAACGTCGGTAGTACGAGGCGTGGCTCGCAGCCAGGTCGGCACGATCATCTTCGGTATGGCTCTTCAATGCGTAGGCGCGCGTGGTATCCAGCAATCGATAGCGCATCATCGCGCCGAACGAATTCGCGCTCAGCAGAGACTTCGCAACAAGACTGTCGATAGCACCAAAGAGTGCCGGTCGGTCAAGGGACGGTGTTGCGATCACCTCCCAGGCGGCATCAAGGGTGAAATCGCCAACAAAGATAGCCAGTCTCCGAAGAACGGTTCGATCCAGGTCGGACAGCAGCCCGAAACTCCAGTCAAGGGTCGCCTGCAGGGTCTTCTGACGTTGCGGCGCGTTGCGCGATCCAACCCACGCCAGGGCAAGATGCTGGTCGAGTAGGGCAGCCGTCTGGGAGAGGCCATAGGCCTCGACCCGTCTCGCAGCCAGCTCCAGCGCAAGCGCCATGCCATCGAGTTTTCTGCAAATCGCCGCAATGATGCGAGCATCGTCGTCCGTGAGGGACAACGGCACTCCGCTCGCGGCGATGCGCTCGGCGAACATCTGGGAAGCCGGATAGGAAAGAATTTTTTCGGCAGTCATTTCCGGATCGATCGGAGCGCAGGCCAGCGTGTCCAGCTTGTAGATGCTTTCACCCTCGATCCTGAGGGCTTCGCGGCTCGTGACCAAAATGCGGACCTGCGGCGCGGCGTCGATTATGCTCGCTGCAAGGTCTGCCACGGTATCCACCACGTGCTCGCAGGTATCGAACACAAGAAGGATACGCTTATCTCTGAGGTAGGCGAGCAAACTGGGTCGCACGTCATCGGAGCCGACAGGTATTCCGAGCATGGACGCGAGGGCGGGCGAAACGAGCGATGGATCGCTTAGCGTTCCGAAATCAGCAAGCACCGCGGCACCATCGAACGCTCCCGACAGTTGATTGGCCAATGCTATTGCCACGGTAGTCTTCCCGACGCCTCCACCTCCCACGATGGAAACGACAGGAAATCTCGACACCCTCTCGGAGAGGTCAAGTATATCGCTCTCACGTCCCACCATGCGTTCCAAGCGGTTGGGAAGATTAGCATGCCTGAATTTCACTGCGTCACCACCGGGGCCCAGCGCAGGGTACGAGCCCGAGATCGGGGCAACGAAGCAGTAGCCACGGCCGGGGATCGTGGTGATGTAACGCGCTCCATCCTGCCCGTCGCCGAGGGCTTTGCGCAACCCGGTCATGTGGAAGCGCAGATTGCCCTCTTCAACGACAACATCCGGCCAAATCCGGGACATCAGATCGGTTTTGCTCAAGAGGGTGTTGGGAGTGGATACAAGCGCGATCAAGAGGTCCAAAGCCCGCGCGCCAAGCTCGACTGGAACCCCTTCCTTAGCGAGAAGCCGCCGGCCCACATTCAAACAGAAGGGGCCGAAGGACAGGTCACCTGCTGTATCCCCATCAGCCCGCAGCATGGCATTTCCCCCTGATCACCTCCACCGCGCTCGTTATACTCCAACGTCTTCTTCGACGCCATTGTGGCTCAACATCCGGTTTACCCACACGGGCAATCAAACGAGATTGTAATAGGCATGGATGTTACCCCGGGTCGCTCGACAATATGGGCACTCAAGTCGAGCCGCTTCGATTAAGAGCGATGCAATTTCGCGATCCACTCCTGGGAGGTAGATATCCAAGCGGATACCGACGACATATCCCTTATCGTCTGACGATAAATCTACGTTGGCGTATATCCTGACGTCCGAATGGAGCTTGATTTGCCGGAGGTTGGCGACATGTTTCATCGAACTTGCGAAACTCGCGGACCAGGCGATCGCGACAAGTTGCTCCGGGTTCGTGCCCAGCCGATCACCAGCGGGATTTGATAGTCTAATGTCGAGAGCGCCGTCCGAGCTGCGCGCGAACCCATTCTCTCGGCTGCCAATTGTCTCTGTCCTGGCAGTGTGCACATGTTGCATGGTCGTACCCTGTTGAAGGAGCGGGCGCGCGCAGGTGCGCGCGCCCGACAAAGGTCAGCCAGATTTACGCAGACTGCGGAACCCGGCCCGCACTTCATCGACAAACAGCTTGGGCTGCTCCCAGGCTGCGAAATGGCCGCCCTTTTCCACTTTGTTGTAGTGGATGAGGTTGGGATAGGCGGCTTCAGCCCACTTGCGCGGTGTCTGGTACAGCTCGTCCGGGAACACACTCACTGCGACGGGTACTTTGACGCCCTTGGGCGCGAAGAAGGCAAGCTTGTTTTCCCAATAGAGACGAGCGGCTGATACGCCCGTATTGGTCAGCCAGAACAGCGTGACGTTGTCGAGCACGTCGTCGGGACTGAGGCCTTCCTTCTGGCCATCAAAGGAACGCGCGATGAGTTCGAGGCTACGGGCGTCGTGGTCGAGCATGTAGGTCGCAAGCGCGATCGGTGAATCGGCCAATCCGGTTAGCGTCTGCGGCCGCGTTCCCATCAGGAAGGCGTAATAGACGTGCTTGTAGAAGAAGACGAGCTGGTCGTAGGAACTACGCTCCTCGTCTGACAAGCCATCCGGAACAGGAGCGCCGGCAAAGGAGGCGTTATTGATCTCCTCCGGAATGGCCCCCGGCATGTTCGTATGAATGCCCAGCAGCTCTGGCGGGGCCTGAACGCCGATCATGTCGGTGACGACCGCACCCCAGTCACCGCCCTGGGCGACGAAGTTCTTGTATCCAAGCCGCCGCATCAGGGTGACCCATGCCCTTGCAATCCGTTCCGGCCCCCAGCCTGTGGCGTCGGGCTTGCCCGAGAAGCCGTATCCGGGCATGGACGGGATGACCACATGGAAGGCATCGGAAGCTTCACCGCCATATGCAGTCGGGTCGGTTAGGGGGCCGATAATCTTCAATTGCTCGATGATGGAGCCTGGCCAACCATGCGTCACGATCAGCGGCAAAGCGTTCTCGTGCTTCGAACGAACGTGGATGAAGTGGATATCCAGGCCGTCGATCTCCGTGATGAAGTTCGGTACGGCATTGATCCGGGCTTCGACCTTGCGCCAATCATACTCATTCTGCCAGTGGCGCAAGACCTGCTTGATGGTCTTCAGCGGCACCCCTTGCGAGAAGTCGCTCACCGTTTCTTTCTCCGGCAAGCGGGTATGGGCCAGCCGATAACGTAGGTCGTCAAGATCAGCTTCTGGAAGGTTGACCCGGTACGGGCGGATCGCTTCGGGATCGCTCGCTGCAATAGAGCGGCCGGCGAACAGGTTTGCGATGCCGAGTGCGGCGACGCCGGTTGCGGCGGCACCCAAAAGCCGGCGTCGATTCACGTCGATAACTTCGGTTCTGGTGGTGATCATGGTCTCTCTCCTCGAGAAATGGCGATTGAGAGTCTGCACCGTTGTGCTGCCCCAAAAGCTACGCCGAGGAGGTCCGACGCTCACGTTAGGCGTTGTTAGTCCTTGTTTGTTGGAGGGCCGCGTCAATCAACGTCTAACAACGCCTAACGTGCGATTTCGGTCGTGCGGCAGTACCTCTGTTGGCAGCACAACGGTGCAGACACTCAACCAACACAGAGGAGTTTCGCCATGACACACAAGGTTCTTTTCACCGGTAAGACCCACAACACAAACGGCCGCGACGGCGGCGCACGCAGCAGCGATGGCCATCTGGACATCAAGATGAAGCAGCCACATCCGGCAGCAGAAAACCTGTTCGGTGCCGCCTGGTCCGCCTGCTACATGGGCGCTATCGAGTATGCCGCGTCGCAGAAACACATCAAGCTTCCGGAAGGAGTCGCGGTCGACGCCGAGATCGACTTGAATCTCGAGGATGGCGCGTACTTCCTCAGTGCTCGCCTCAACGTAAGCGTCCCTGGTGTCGACCCTGCGGTCGCAACGGCGCTGCTGGATGACGCCCACAACATCTGCCCGTACTCGAAGGCAACGCACGGCAAGGTAGATGTCGTGACGACCCTTATGTGAACCGAAGCCCGGCTGGCTTGCTAAGATGGCTGGCCAGCCGGGTAACCTTTAAAGGTGGGAGGCTTCAATGGACAAGGCATTCCGACAGCTCAAAGCCAGCGGCGATTTTGCCGAATTGCTGGACACGACTCTCTACATACCGCTACCGGACGACTGGATGGTTGGGATTACCGACGTCGTCGATTCAACCTCGGCTATCGCCCGGGGCCAACACAAGGATGTCAACTACGCGGGCGCTTCGGCCATAGCGGCGATTGGCAATGCCTTTGGCAACTTCGACTTTCCATTCGTGTTTCGTGGCGACGGCGCAGCATTTGCCTTCGATCCCGGTGCAAAGAGAACCGCGGTCGGCGTCCTTCGGCGTGTCGCGGGCTACGCTCGAGATCAACTGCAACTCAACCTCAGGATCGGTCTTGTGGCCGTGGGTGATTTACGCGCTGCCGGATGGGACGTGAAAGTCGCGCATTTCGCCGCGTCGGAAACAGCCACCTATGCCATGTTCGCCGGTGGGGGCCTTGACTGGGCTGACCGGGAGATCAAGGCAGGAAATTATGCGCTTTCTCCTTGTGAGGAATACACAGCGCCTGATCTGAAAGGGTTGACCTGCGAGTGGGCACCAATCCCAAGCCAACGTGGTGATATCCTCTCGCTTCTTGTGGAGCCACAGGATCACGCGACGCCAGACTCCTTCACCATACTGGCAAGACAGTTGCTAACTGTGCTCGGCGTAGCGGACGGCTCATCACGCCCTGTTCCCGATGACGTCGTGATCACCGACGATGTTGCTGATTATCTCGGCGGCAAGGGATGGGCAGATGTCGTTTTGAATTCGGACTACCGCAGATACGACGACGTCCTTCGCTTGACCGTGGACTGTACGCTGGAGCAAACGAAGAAGGTCGTAGCGCTCCTGAGTTCGGCAAAAGAACGAGGCGAAGTCTACTTCGGCCTACATCGCCAATCTCACGCAATCATGACCTGCCTCGTCCCCCTCGACGCGCGAGGGTCCCATTTGCACTTTCTGGACGGAATGGGCGGTGGATATACGGCCGCCGCCTCACTGCTTGAGGCACAAAAGAGCACCCCTGTCGCCCTGAAGCAGCGCTAAAAATCGCTTCGTGTGCACTGCACAATAAGCGCTCTTACGACAGCGGTCGCAGCAGGCAATTGCACAAAATGTCCGCATAATTTAAATATGCATAAAAAATGCACATCAGCGGAATTATCCGATTTCTCCTCTTGTTTCATGCTGTTACCCGTTAGTCTTAGAACTGGCACGCTGATTGCACGTCTCAAGACGCCCCGGTCAACGGCGACCGGCGCAGACAGGCGCGGCATAAGCGCCTGCAAACGACACCGACGTCGCAAGGTTTTTGAGGTCCGGGATCATCCGATCCCGCGAACGCAATTTCCGGCGGCGTTTTTTTGTGTCCAAATTCAGCCAGCAGAGGGAACCTGCGCATGACAAAGATTTCGACGACTGGGATTTCGACAACCGGCATGACCCGCCGCAGCATGCTCAAGATGACTGCAACGGCTGCCCTCATCGGCGCCGTCAAGACTGCCTTCCCGTCCGGCGCCTTCGCAGCCGGGGCAGGCCCTGAAGTGAAAGGTGTCAAGCTGGGCTTTATCGCTCTTACGGATTCCGCTCCGCTGATCATCGCCAAGGAAAAGGGCTTCTTCGACAAGCATGGCCTTCCGGAAACGGATGTCGCAAAACAAGCATCCTGGGGTGCGACGCGCGACAATCTGGTGCTGGGCGGTGCCGCAAACGGCATCGATGGCGCTCACATCCTTTCGCCGCTCCCATATCTCATGCATACCGGCAAGGTGACGCAGAACAATAAGCCGGTACCGATGGCGATTCTGGCCCGGCTCAATCTCGACAGCCAGGGCATTTCCGTCTCCAAGGAATATGCCGAAACCGGCGTTCAGCTCGATGCCTCCAAACTGAAGGCCGCCTTCGAGAGAAAGAAGGCGGAAGGCAAGGAAGTCAAAGCCGCCATGACGTTCCCGGGCGGCACCCACGACCTTTGGATCCGTTACTGGCTCGCCGCCGGTGGCATCGATCCGAACAAGGACGTTTCGACCATCGTCGTGCCGCCGCCGCAGATGGTTGCCAACATGAAGGTCGGCAACATGGACGTCTTCTGTGTAGGCGAACCGTGGAATGAGCAGCTCGTCAACCAGGGCATCGGCTTCACCGCAGCCACCACCGGCGAACTCTGGAAGGGTCATCCCGAAAAGGCGCTCGGGCTCCGTGCCGACTGGATTGAAAAGAATCCCAACGCTGCCAAGGCCCTGCTGATGGCTGTCATGGAGGCTCAGCAGTGGTGCGAGAGCATGGACAACAAGGCGGAGATGGCAGATATCCTCGGCAAGCGCCAGTGGTTCAACGTCCCGACGAAGGATGTGCTCGGCCGCCTCAAGGGCGACATCAATTATGGCAACAGCCGTGAGGTCAAGGCCACTGACCTTTATATGAAGTTCTGGAAAGACGGCGCCTCCTACCCCTTCAAGAGCCACGATACCTGGTTCATGACCGAAAACATCCGCTGGGGAAATCTGCCTGCGAATACCGACATCAAGGCGCTGGTCAACCAGGTGAACCGCGAAGACATCTGGCGCGAGGCCGCCAAGGATCTCGGCGTCGCTGCAGCCGACATTCCCGCATCGTCATCCCGCGGCAAGGAGACCTTTTTCGACGGCAAGGTCTTCGACCCTGAAAATCCCTTTGCCTATCTCGACAGCCTTTCGATCAAGGCTGCCTCCTGACACCCACCTCCGGCGCGCAACGGGCGCGCCGGCCTTTCATTCACGTGAGGAGCGCGTTGATGTCCGCCCTGGCAAATAAAGAAAACCCCTCAATGGCCGCCTCTGCCAAGCCGGCGGCAACGGTTCTGCCATTTTCCGGCAAGCATGGATCGCGGATCGACGTTCGTCGTGCGGGATTGGCCGCACTTCGCAATGTCGTTCCGCCAGCCGTCGTGCTGACACTCATTCTTCTCGTCTGGCAGGTGCTCTGTTCATCGACGGATGCGTCTTTGCCCTCGCCGCATCAGGTCTGGCAGGATAGCTATGACCTTATCGCCTATCCGTTCTTCAACTACGGCTCCCAGGATATCGGGCTCGGCTGGCGCGTGCTCGTTTCGCTGCAACGCGTGGTTTATGGCTTTGGGCTTGCGGCGGTCGCCGGCGTCATCATCGGTGCGATCATCGGCCAGTCGATCTGGGCGATGCGTGGCCTCGATCCGATCTTCCAGGTGCTGCGTACGGTTCCGCCGCTTGCCTGGCTGCCGCTGTCGCTCGCAGCCTTCCAGGATTCCAACCCTTCGGCAATCTTCGTTATCTTCATCACCTCGATCTGGCCGGTGATTATCAATACCGCCGTCGGCGTACGCAACATCCCGCAGGACTACCGCAACGTCGCCGAGGTGCTGCGCCTCAACCAATTCGAATTTTTCTTCAAGATCATGCTGCCTTCGGCAGCCCCCTACATCTTCACCGGCCTCAGGATCGGCGTCGGTCTCTCCTGGCTCGCCATCGTCGCGGCCGAAATGCTGACTGGCGGCGTCGGTATCGGCTTCTTCATCTGGGACGCGTGGAACTCGTCGCGCCTTCCAGACATCATCGTCGCGCTCGCCTATATCGGCGTCGTCGGCTTCGCCCTCGACAAGCTGGTGGCCGCGCTCGGCAAACTTATCACCCGCGGCGCCATGGCCAACTGAGGAACGCACTGATGAACGCATATCTGAAGCTCGACCATATCGACAAACATTTCGATCGGGGCGGCGTGCGCGCCGAGGTCCTGAAGGACATCAACCTGACGATTTCCGAGGGCGAATTCGTCTCGATCATCGGCCATTCGGGCTGCGGCAAGTCCACTCTGCTCAACCTCATTGCCGGCCTGACCCCGGTTTCAGCGGGCGCCGTGCTTCTTGAAAACCGCGAGGTCAACGAACCTGGCCCGGAACGCGCCGTCGTCTTCCAGAACCACTCACTTCTGCCGTGGCTGACGGTCTACGAGAACGTGAACCTCGCCGTCTCCAAACTCTTCAACAGAACAAAGAGCAAGGCCGAGCGGCATGATTGGGTCATGGCCAACCTTGACCTTGTGCAGATGGCGCATGCCAAGGACAAGCGGCCTTCAGAAATTTCCGGGGGTATGAAACAGCGCGTCGGGATTGCCCGCGCGCTTTCAATGGAGCCGAAGATCCTGCTGCTCGACGAGCCCTTCGGCGCGCTCGATGCGCTAACCCGCGCGCATCTTCAGGACGCGGTGATGGAAATCCACGCCCGGCTTGGCAACACGATGGTGATGATTACCCATGATGTCGATGAAGCAGTGCTCCTATCCGATCGCATCGTGATGATGACCAATGGCCCGGCGGCCCGCATCGGCGAAGTGCTCGATGTGACCATATTCCGTCCCCGCAATCGCATCGAACTCGCCTCCGACCGGACATACCTCAAATGCCGCGAAGCCGTGCTGAAGTTCCTCTACGAACGCCACCGTTTCATCGAAGCTGCAGAGTAGGTAGCGCCAAACGAATTGGCTGCGCCCGGGCATTCCGAGCATCGCTTCGTGGCAATCCCGAGCGCTGTCTCCAGCCACCGCATTATCTGGATTTCGCGAGAATATGCGCGAACGCAGGATCGTCACGTAAACCATCTTGGTAGGCGAGATGACGAGATCCGGCGAGGCGTTGTGCGTGCGCCCGTTAAGGAGCACGCACCACAACGACGGATCATTAGCGAAAACCGCCGCTGGCGACCAATCGCTCGCCGGTCAGCCAGCGGGCATCGTCGGAAGCGAGGAAGACAGCGACCCCAGCAATGTCGTCCGGCTGGCCGATGCGGCCGAGCGGAGTCTGGGTCACTGCGCTGCGCTCGAAATCCGAGCCGATGAACCCCGCGGTGTGGGTACCCTCGGTCTCGACGATGCCCGGAAGGATCGCGTTGACCCGGATTTTGCGCGGGCCCAGCTCATTGGCAAGCACGCTGGTGATGCTGTCCAATGCGCCCTTGGTCCCGGTGTAGACGCTGGAGGCTGGCGGAGCCAGACTGGTCGCCGCCGACGAGATGTTGATGACGCTGCCGCCCTCACCGAGATGCTTGAGCGCGGCTTGGGTGCTCAGCAGAACGCCCAGAACGTTCACGTCGAACATGCGACGATACTGTTCCTCGGTCACCTGCTCGATCGGCGCGAATTCGTAGACCCCGGAGTTGTTGACCAGCACGTCGAGCTGGCCGAATTCCTTGACCGCAGCGTCCACCAGTCCCTGCGCCTGTTCGGCCTTCGAAACGTCGCCCTGGACCGCGATGGCTTTGCCACCGGCCTCAGTGATCGTCTGGACCACCGCGTCCGCCCCCGCCTTACTCGAAGCGTAGTTCACCACCACCTGTGCACCTTCCGATGCGAGTGCCTTGGCAATCGCGGCACCGATCCCTTTGGAGCCCCCCGTCACGACGGCAACTTTTCCAGCGAGCTTACCCATGGCGAATTCCTTTCAACTCGGAGTGCCGTCGGAATTGGCGGCATTGTTCCATAGTTCGGAAGTTCGGAAGTGTTGATCTTGGTTTCAAGTCCCCATATACAAAAAATCATGAGACCGCTCTTTCATCCAGCAATCGAGGACGTACGGCCTGAAGCGATCCTGCATGCCCTCTCCGATCCGGAACGTGCGGCGATATTTGCGCAAATTGCGGGCGGCGGCTCCGGCGGGACGTGCGCTGCGCTTGCCAACATGCGCGAGCGCGTAATCCCCAAGTCATCGCTATCAAACCACATCAAAGTGCTGCGCGAGGCCGGCCTTATCCGCTGCGAGCGTCAGGGCGTGGAAATGCATAACCATTCGCGCTGCTCGGAATTGGATGAACGCTTTCCAGGTCTCGCCATGGCCATTCTGAGTGCTTACGGATGGCTTCCCGGAGAGGCGAAGGCGGATTGACAGCTATATGACCCGTTGGGCGAGCTGTCCCTCCTGAGTTTGGTGATATCTTTCGAGCGTCATAGCGACCGCTTTGGGCCGATTTCGTTGAAAAAGTCGGCGCGTTCTCGGCCGATACCTTGAGGCGATAGATGAGCAGGCCGGTTTTGAGAGGGTTCGTCGCCGTTATGCCGGTCTGGGTTCCGGCATCGGGATCAGTTTGGCGAGCTTTCTGAGGTTTTGGGCTGTGGCTGCGAGATGGAATTCATCCCTTGCGCCATTCGGCCCTCTTAATCGCAATCGATCCAGCTTGAGAATACGCTTGAGATGGGCAAACAACATCTCGATCTTCTTCCTCTGTCGCCGCGACATCGCATAGGCTTCGGTCTTGGCGATATCGCGAGCCATATCTCGCGCACCCTCGTGAATCGATCGCGGAACCTTGCGTGCCGGTTCCTTTGGGCAGCATCCCGCTTTGAGTTCGCAGACCTGGCAGTCGTATTTGCTGGCGCGATACAGGAGCTGGTTGTCGTTGACGACTGTGCCGCTGGTGGTCAACACCTTGTCTGCAGGGCAGCGGTAAACGTCGTGCTGCCGATCCCAGGCGAAGTCCTTGCGAGAGAATGTGCCATCTGTTCTGCCCGACTTGTCGAAGACCGGAATATGTGGCTCGATGCCTGCTCGTGCACCAGCCAACCGAGCATCTCTGCCGAGCCATATCCAGTGTCGGCGGCGAGCCTGGCCGGATAAAGGTCGAACGCCTCCTTTGTGCGCTCAATCATACACTTGGCGGCAGTCACCTCTGCCTGACGAACGGCGGTTGAAGCCTCGACATCGACGATGATCGCGTGGTCGAGATCGATCATGTAGTTGGCAGTATAGGCAAAGAAGGCTGCGCCACCGTTGGCGGCGGTCCAACGCGCTGCGGGGTCGACAGGCGAGATGAACTTCGGTGTAACTGCAGTCGCGGAGCCGAACGCTGCGTCATCCAAGGCTGCGACGTATTCTTTGACCGCACGATTGGCCTTTTCCGGTACTGTCCAGGTGGCTCCTTCAATGCCGCTCTGGCGATTGGCATCTGCCTTGATGAGACTGCCATCCACGGCAAAGCCTTCACCGCCAACGAACCCTTCTTCCATGCAGCGAGACACAACCATCTCGAACACGCGTCGAAAGAGATCGCTCTCCCTGAAGCGCCCGTGACGATTCTTCGAAAAGGTCGAATGATCCGGTACCCGGCCATCAAGACCGAGACGACAGAACCAGCGGTAGGCCAAGTTCAAATGGACCTCCTCGCATAACCGACGTTCCGAACGGATGCCAAAGCAATAGCCGACGAACAGCATGCGGATCATCAGCTCCGGATCGACCGATGGCCGACCCGTGTGACTGTAAAAACCCGCCAGCTCTCCCCGAACTGACGACAGATCAATGAAGCGGTCGATCGAACGAAGCATATGATCTGCGGGGATATGACTTTCGAGTGTAAACTCATAAAATAACGCCGCCTGATCGACTTGCCTCGGTCTCAGCATCTGCTTCGCTCCACTTCAGATATTCGAAGTGAACCAGCTATTTGCGATGTAGGCAACACCGGAGTTTTTCAACACAATCGGCCGATTGCGGTCATTCGCAATTGACCGCTCTGCGCCGCCAGAAGCGGCCATCTGAGTTCACGCAAACGAGTTGCATTAACACGTAAAAACTGCTTTGCTTCGGCGGCACAACCTAAGACAGGGTGCCGGAATGCAGTATCGAATTCAGTTGGTCACGGCTTTCATTATTGCACTTACAATTTCGTCTCCAGTTAGGGCCGATGGCGGTCCGTGGAACAGAGAAACCTTCGAACACAACGCTTCACTAATTCGTAAGCGGCCGGAAGCGCACTCCCGAATTATTCAAGGGTGTTCCGAGCGTGGACTGGCGGCAATGACCGAGCAAGCAAGGGCAGAACTGGAGCGCGATAGCGGAATGTCGGCAGAGAAGGCCACGACCGAGGTGTGCCGTCGCATGATCAAGGGGATCGCGTCCGGTGCGGTGACCTACGAGGCCTATCGCGCGTGGGCGGACGCGCCAGACGATAAGCGAGTGACCTTCCCCGACTACAACTGATGAAGGCATCGGACCAGACGCGGTCATGAGAAGGTGGCGACTTCGCGCCAGAAGCGGTCACCAGCTTGTTAGGTTAAACAACCTGTCGGGAAACATGGGGCAAGCCCACTCATGACGTGTGATGGGAATGTTATGATCTCATCTGCGTCAACATGGCTGATGTTGTATGCAGCAGTTTTGAGGTAGTGCTCCCTCACGATAGAGTGTCAAGTAATAGCCTGGAAATATCCGAAATGTGGGATTGGTTCCCTATAGTCTTCTTTCCGCTCAAGCTTCTCGTGTTAGGCACGGGCATGTTCTTCGCCATCAAGTGGCATCACGATCAAGAGAAGAAGAAATAACGAAACCAGCGGACCGTAAGCGCCCGCCGATTAGAGAAGCGCCGCCCATTTAGTCCGCTTAGGGGCCGCAAGCGGACCAGCGGCTTTCGTGCCGCGACGCTTTAAAGCCGCCATTTCGGCATGTGTCTCCTACTTGAGCGGCCACGACCCTTCCGGTCGTGGGCAATGAACTCGAAGCCTATACCGAGGAAGAACAGCATCTGGTTATCCCAATCGCCAACGCTCTAGCTCAGCCTATGTGAAGCGCGGCGTGATGTGCTGCGGGCAGTTCCAGTCGAACGCCTCCACCGCGATGAGGACGAGGCGTTCCACGCGAGCGGGGTAGTCGGGAACGGTCAGCTTCTTCGCCAACACCGGATCGTCTGCGGCATCGATGATGCGCATGTGACCAAAGATCTTCAGACGCTGCCGGTGCGTATAGTCCATCAGGAACAACGAGACGCGGTCATTCGCCCGCACATTACCCGTAGTGATGTATTGCCGGTTACCGCGAAAATCCGCGAACGCCAGCGTCGATGCATCGACGGTGGTGAGAAAGCCCGCGGGGCCACCACGGTACTGGATATAGGGCCAGCCACCCGGTCTCCGAGACACTGGCGAGCCCCCCGCGGTCTTGAAGGCTGCAGCTTCACTTGAGCATTCGGCGAAGCCAAAGTCTGGTCTGAACGCTCGACTATGGCCTTTAGTAGATCACAAAGGCTCCAAAAGCAGACCTGCCGCCATGAAACGAAAAGCCTCGACCGCCTTCGGCAGCACACTCTGCGGGTTTTCGCTCGCGGCGATCCAGAGAGCAGCATTGAGAGCCGCGCCGCTCAGCAACCGGGCCGCCGCCTCTGCGTCAAGCGGCTTGAGGACGCCTTGTGCGATAAGGCGCTCCACAGTGCTCTTGGTCACCTGTAGACAACTGTTCTGGCTGGGCCACTGCGAGGGATCGCCTAACACCGCAGGTCCGTCGAGCAGAACGATGCGTTGGACTTCTGGATTAAGCGCCATCTCGATATAGGCCGCACCCTCGGCGAGCAGACCCTGCCAATCATTACCCGCCCGAGCCCCGATCTCCTTAGCGCGCGCCGCCATTTCCATGTCAATCTGATCGACGACCGCCGCCAGGAGCCCGCGCTTGTCTCCGAAGTTGTGGTAAAGCGCACCCCGTGTCAGACCGACGTCAGCCGTCAGCTCGTCCATTGATGCTGCGGAGTACCCCTTTTCCGCAAAAGCCTTCCGCGCAGCCGCTATCAACTTGACGCGGTTTTCCTGCATCGTTTCGCTGCGTCTTTTCCCCATTCCATCCTCAATTTCACGTACGAGCCGTATATTAAACTTGACATACGGCACGTATACAGAATATTCCACATACCTACCGTATATGAAATATGGCGCGACTTGTGAAGCGTTGCTCCGCGCCCATCAGCTGCTGTCAACAATAAAGAGAGATCAGAATGACCCAACGCGAAGCAATCTTTCCTGCCAACAGGCACACCCTTTACGAGGAACACGGCTATTCCGCCGCTATCCGATCCGGTGATCTTCTGTTTGTGTCCGGTCAGGTCGGCAGCCGTTCCGATGGAACACCCGAACCAGATTTCGAACGGCAAGTGCGGCTGGCCTTTGAAAACCTCAAGGCCACGCTGAGCGCAGCGGGCTGCACAATGGATGATATCGTGGACGTAACCACCTTCCACACTGACCCTGAAAACCAGTTCGGAACGATCATGGCTGTCAAGCAACAGATTTTCAGCAAGCCACCCTACCCGAATTGGACTGCGGTCGGCGTAAACTGGCTCGCCGGCTTCGACTTTGAGATAAAGGTCATCGCCCGTATTCCGGCGAGTACGTGACATCGCCACGCCCCCAGTGAGAAAATCGCCATGTTCTGTCGCACGAGCGCTCTCCAGAAGAGGGCTCTTGCGATGGAGTTTGCGAAAGCTCGATGACCGCTTCGGGCTCAATCAAGACGTCTATCGGGTTACCGCAGATGACGGCTTTGGGTCGACCGTAGACGATGGCCCAAGGCTGAAATGCGCCAACTTGAGACCTGACTGAGATCTCCTGTGCGTGACGGACTCTCTTACGCGAACCGGATCGCCGTTCTCGCGCGCGCCTTTACCGCTACCTCCTCGCGATCGCGAGGAGGTTGAGAGGTCTCCAGCGAATCGAGCAGCTCGCGAGGCATGCCGCGATCGAAGTGACCGCGCTCGAACGCGGCCTCATTGCGCGCCAACACATCGTTTCTGGCAGCGGAGGTTCGATCCGCTGCCAGAGATGTTTCAACCAGTGGTCTGCTTATTTTACCGGGGGCTTGTAGGAAGATGCGATTGTGCCCGCCTTCTCTTGCGCAGCCTTGAATTCCGCGCCCGTGTAGGCTCGCACGGTTTTGACATTCGATACGCCTCCCGATGCGCTGACGACGAGAAGTGCGGGGATCAGGTCAGCACCATCGTCGAATTCCGTGATCGCCATCCAGTCGGTTTCGCCGGTCGTGACGTAGAAAGAATGCAGTTTCCCGCCCGCTGCTTCCATGATGCCACGGGCCGCCTTTTCTCGGTTCGATGGATTGTCAATCATTCCCTTCGCTGACGTGGCTGTATAGCACCCTGTGGTTACGAAAAGTGGCATAGGACATCCTCCCTCGATAATTGGGCAGATCGGGTGATCTGCCGAATACTCACTATCTCAAAAAACTTGGCGTTAGACGAGCGTCGGACCGCAGAGCGCTAGATTGGTCGCCGCCTATCTTGGCGCTGTCATGGGGACCTGCCCCCGATGACCTGCTTGGCGCAGTGATCTGCTTAGTCGCGATCTTTCTGCCTGGATTCTTGCTGCTCTTGGGCGCGTTGCCGTTCTGGGACAGCCTACGGAAGCGCCCGATGGCTCAAGCCGCCATGCGTGGCGCGAACGCTGCCGTAGTCGGCATTCTCGGCGCGGCTCTTTATAGCCCCGTGTGGACCAGCGTCGCGGTGCTCAATTCAGACGATTTTGCGCTCGCGTTGACAGGGTTCATCGTGTTGGCTGTCTGGAAGGCTCCGCCGTGGATTGTTGTGCTCTCGATGGCGATGGGTGGCATCGTGCTTCCACGTTGACTGCTTTGGGTGGATTGCGGAAGTTCGAGCGAATGAGCGAATCGGCCGCTAAGCGGGACCTTTCGGCCATTCGTGCCGGCCCGTACTAGCTCGCGGTGGCGGCGGGGCGTGGCCGACGCGCGGGCACATCCGCGCGGTCGTCAGGACGCCGAATGGCAACGACTACGGCAAGGACTTGCTGCGCCAGCACCACGAAGCACACGCCCATGATCCGGGGCACGGCCACCGCCAACCCTTAGGAATAAGAGTTGCTCGACATCGTACCCAAAAGTTCAACGAACATGAGCTTCCGAGTCGGAACGCTTGAGAGGGAAGAGGATTCCAATTGATATTCGGGGGTTAACGTGTCGCGTCCCCTCGACCTGGCTCCCTCGCATGTCCCGCCAACTGCTTCATTGCTCGGCTTACCGGCACTGCAGTACTGCTGGATGAAGTCCGGCAGGAAGGTTGAAGCGTGAACGCACCTCCGATGCACAGCGATCGCCTGAGGCACTTTCGAGAATGTCCCCTCAACAACGCGGAAACCTGGATTCTCTTCGCAGAAACGTGAAAGGGACTCGGTCAAGCCCGCAGCCGCATCGCACTGGGAGGATACAAGCATGTCCAGGGCGGAGGCGGGATTTTCGGTATGGAGGAGGATTGCATTTCTAACCTGTCGCTCAAGCTGCTTTGTATACGCAGCGGGTCGATCTTTCCGGTTCCGTCTCCGGTGGGTGGAGAGCGGTCGTCGCCTAGCTTGATTGGCGAATGACGCGTTCGGGCCGCATTCGGGACCGGCAGATGCTTGCTTGGCGATGAGGATCGCAGACATTCAACTGCGATCGGGGTGGTGAACTGACCGAAGCTGGAACTGATTATCCCGCTACATTGTATATCTCGGCAAGGTCGCGTAGATCCCAGTTCCCGCCGGACAACACCGCACAGACTTTTTCATCGGGCTTGACGTCTATGATGCCCGCCAACAGTGCTCCGACGCCAATCGAAGCGGCTGGTTCAGCGATCAATTTCGCATCCTTGGCAAGAGCACGCATTCCCGCGATGATGTGCTCTTCTTCAACAAGAACGATCTCGTCCACATATTTTTCGATAATCGGATACGGGTTTTGACCCGGAACGCTTATCCTCAAGCCATCCGCAATGGTGTTCTTCAAGGGAAGCGATGTGCGCTCCTTGTTGATCCGGCTGTGAAAATACTTCGGTGTCAAGGCAGGCTCTGCCCCGATAACGCGCACCGATGGTTTCGTTTCTTTGATGGCGGTAGCGATTCCCGAGATTAGGCCTCCGCCGCCTACGGGAACGATGACCGCATCTACATCGTCCAGGTCCTCCAGTATTTCACACCCGATCGTTCCCTGACCGGCCATCACGATCGGGTCCTCAAAAGCGTGAACAGCCGCGTATTTGTTTTCTTCAGCGATTTCATACACTCGTTTCCATCTGGCGGCGGTGTCGCCATCGAAAAGAATAACTTCTGCCCCGAGGGCTTTTGTGTTTTCGATCTTGATTTTGGGCGTGGTGACCGGAAGGACCAATATCGCTTTTACGCCCAGCATCCTGGCGGCATAAGCAAGTCCTTGGGCATGATTGCCTGACGACGTCGCAATAATGCCGTTTGCGATCTCTTCTCTCGAGAGCGAGAGAGCCTTGTTCAGGGCGCCGCGAATTTTGAATGCGCCAGTGATCTGCAGGGTTTCCGGTTTGAGATATAGCTGACAACCAGCGGCTTTCTCTATTTTTTCTGCACGCAATAACGGCGTATGTCTGATGTGCGGTTTCAGCCGTTCCTGAGCTCCACGGATGTCCTGAATGGTGGGGTAGTTGCGCATGGTCATTCCTCAAAAAACTGAAAGAAAGTGCCGACGTTGTTGGCTATTGCGTTCTGATAGATTTTGCTGGCGGTCGTATTGTCTTGTATGGCCATCCCCGTGGCATCGAAAATCGTGATTTCGTCATCACTTTCTCGTCCCGGCTTCCTACCCAACAATACCTCGCCGATTTCGCCATGGATGTCGTCTTTGGCGATGATGCTTCTATTCAGCGGGTGCCAGGTCTCGCCCTTTTCTGTGCATTGCGAGATCGAGTCGACGATGATTTTCGCGTTCCTGAAGAGCTCCGGATCCAGTTCCTGTTTGCCGCGTTGATCTGTGCCGATGGCAACGATGTGTGTACCGGGCCTTACCCAATCCGCTTCCACAAGCGACCCTTTCCCGCGGGTCGTCGTAATCAAGATATCGGCCTGCTCAACGGCTTCTTTTTTGGAGCTTGCGACGATGACGGCAATGCCAAATTCGCTTTCGATATCGGTCTTGTATTTGGAAAGCGTATCCGGGTTCCTGTCCCATGCGTGGATCTCTTCGATCTTCATGATCTCGTTGATTGCCCGGATTTGCATTCTTGCCTGATTTCCTGTGCCGATCGATGCGACCGTCCTGGCGTTCTTCCTCGCCAGGGCTTTGACGGAGACGGCTCCAGCCGCCCCCGTTCTGAGGCCAGTGATCAAGCTTCCATCCATGATGCAAATCAAGGCACAGCTCCTGGCATCAAACAGAAGAATGGTGCCCATGCCACTCGGCACGCCGTGTGCTGTCGGGTTATTAATGAACCCTCCAGAAGATGCTTTCATGGAGATCACTTCATTGATCTTGTAGTAACCAAGCTTGAAGTCGATTTCCCCACGAGGCGATGGGAGATGTAGACCTATATAATCAGGTTGTTCCACCTGATCGCTGCTGAAGGCCCTGTAAGCCTCTTCCACCGCGCCGATGACTTCCGTCATGCCGATTAGCCGTCTTACTTCATCCTTCTTAAGGAGCAGCGTTTTCATGCATGACCTCTGTCTTTGAATTCATGGGATGCATCGGCAAAGCACGACTGTACCGCAAACACCATAGTGGCAGAGCGGGGAGACTAGTGGCCGCATTCTCCGCGACCTGAAGCAGATTGTTTTGAATCGCATAGGGGCTTTGGCAGAGAGTTGCGGCAGGCGTCTGTCCGAGCTCGGGCGTCAGCGCGTAGGCTTCGCCATCGAGGATAAGTTCAGAGGCTAGACGGCGCTTGCAGGGAACGGCGCCAGAAACGATAGGCGCACGTGACCGCTTTTCACAACGCATTGCAGCCTTTCCGCATCGCGTGCAGGATTGGCCGCGTTGGGTCGAACTCGTCCCTACCAGCCACGAATCCGAACGTCTTGAAGTCCGCCTTGCTGACCGTGGAAATCTAAAACCATAGCGTCCGCTTTCAGGCGTGCATCCAAGACCGTGTAAGTCCGAAATGAGGGCGCAAAGCGGTCAAGATCGTCGTCGCCCCCTTGCTGCCGTTCGAGGTCGATCCGAGGAACGTGCGGTATGTGCTAGAATGCGGCCCGAAGGCGGAATGCGACAGACGCACTGCGAGGGGCGGTGTGATCGAACCGGAATCCGCACCACCGAGAGCCGCTGTTGTGCAGGGGAGACGAGGACGATGCCGACACCACAGCAACCCAGTCTAATAGTTCGACAGAAATCCCCACAGAACATCGAGTTTCCGTTTGCGTCGCTCTCCGATTGGCTGATCCCAACCGAGCTGTTCTTCGTGCGAAACCATTTCCCGTCGCCGGACGTCGATGCGCGAGACTGGAGATTGCGCGTTGGCGGGGCGGTGGAGCGGCCGATCGAACTTGACCTCGACAGCATCAAGGCGATGCGGAGCACGACTTTCACCGCCGTCGTCGAGTGCGCAGGGAACGGACGCGTCTACTATGTGCCGCCGAAGGAGGGGTTGCAGTGGCAGAACGGAGCCGTCGGCAATGCCGTGTGGACAGGTGTTCTTCTGCGCGAGATTTTGGAAATGGCGGGCGTTAAGCGAACCGCATGTGAGGTTCTGCTCGCGGGCGCCGACAGCGGCGCCGTCGACACGAACAAGAAAACGGCTTCTCCCGGCCCCATCGCTTTTGCGCGCAGTTTACCGCTTGAGAAGGCCATCTCTCACGGCACGATCCTTGCCTATTCGATGAACGAGGAGCCGTTGACGCGCGATCACGGCTACCCGCTACGCGCGGTCGTGGGTGGCTGGTTCGGCATGGCTTGGGTCAAGTGGATCACGCATATCACGGTTGTGGAGCAACCGTTCCTTGGCTACTGGCAGGCGCGCGACTATTTCCGTTGGGAGCGCAGCCTCGGGGAACCCAGGCTGGTCCCCCTTGCGGAGATGGAGGTCAAAGCGCAGATCGCGCGTCCCGTACAGGGGGCGCATCTCATCGCCGGCCAACCGTACCGGATTTTCGGAGCCGCCTGGAGCGGAGAGGCTGTTATCCGGCAGGTGCAGGTCTGCACCGGGGATGGCAGGGGCTGGCGCGAGGGAAGGCTCCTCGAAACAGAACGTCCCTTTGCATGGCGCTTGTGGGAGTACATGTGGACCCCTGAAGAAGTGGGGCGATATATACTGCGATGTCGCGCGATCGATGGGGCGGGGTGCGTGCAGCCCGACTTCCAGCGTTCCGACTGCGAGAGCTACGTGGCCAATTGGATCGTTCCGGTGGAGGTTACGGTCGTTCCCGAGCCACAGACGTACGAGGAGGAATTCGTGATCTAATCACCCGCATGGGCGGAATGACGGCTTTTGGCGCAACTGCGACCCGCATTGTCACTGCGTCATGTCCGCTTTGCAGCAACAGCGACGGGTGGCTCGATGACCCATTATGCGGGCGCAAAGCGGAAATTATTTCCAACTTGGGGCCGTTTGCGCGTGAAAAACGAATGCGGCCATTCACAAAGTGGTGTCCGACGTCTACTTCGCGGCCCGATGCAGACATCAGACGATTGCAAAACTCGGTCGCTTACACACGGGTTTTGCGACAGGAATTCCTCTCATTTTAATCGAGCTTCTCATCGACGAAGCGGCAGTCACGCGGACGGTGACCGTGGACTTCATCGCGCGGTGGGATGTCGACAACAACGGCGGCTTGGTGATAGGTTACGAGGGAAAGAGCGATGCCAGTTCGTACATGATTTCGACGAATGTTGCGTTCGGACCGCCGTCAGGTTAATTCGATTTAACGAAAAGTTCCTTGCAACAAATCATGGGGTACGATAGTTATTCGGTCGGGCCTGGCCCACGAGATCGCCTTTGCGGTCGCCCAAAAGCCTCGATGGAAACGTCGGAGGCTTTTTGAGTTTTTAGGCCTTCCGTTCGACATTCTCAAAGCAGCTATATTTGGATCCGAGCATCGGCCGCTCGTCTTCCTTGATATGGCAGTCAATCAGCTTTCCGTCGTCGGTCAGGCGCTGGTAAGGACGATTACTGGCGTGATGCCGCCCATGCAGATCGGCCATAGATACAGATCCGCCAGTTGCGCCATCGGCGAAGTCTTCTGCTTGGTCTTGAACTCGTAGAGCGTCTGGGTCAACTGCTCGGGGGTCAAGGGGCCGTACTTATCGGAATTGTCCTTAGCGAACGGCATTCCCTCCGCCTTTAGAGCCTTGTAGTAGCCCTCCAGGTTCGCATCTTCAGCCTTGTTGCAGCGCTCAGGATGCACGCGCAGCTTCATGCCTTGGGCGATAGCGTATTTCGCGGCGCGTTCGACGACGACAGTGAATGCGGTTTTGCAGAGCATCCAAGGATTCTGCTTGTACTGCTCGAGGTATCGTCCACAGTATCCGGGACGGTCGACAGTGCACGCGATACCGACCACGGGCGCCTCTCGCATCAGAATGTAAAGTTCCTCGTAGAATGCTCCAGCTTGTCCTTCTCCCAGCCTCGCAGGAAATCGAAGTTCTCGTTCTGCGATCTGATTTCCGACGAGTGCAAGGGCGCCATGATTTCCCATTTCTCACAGAACTTTGCGTGAAGGTCTCGGGCGTGGTCCTCTTCGTCACTTCGAACCAGGATTCCACCGAGTGCGAACCAGTCGTACCCGTGCGCCGCTTTCTTCCCGACCTTGTGGGGTGGAATGTCTAGTTCCGGAACTGTCGAGGTAGAGGTTCAAGGTGACAGGCAAGGCACTCTCTCGTGGCAGTCGATAGGATTCGTTCTACTCGACTACTGGTACCCGCGAATACATAATTTTTGCTCACTTACCATTTCATCATCCACCTTGATGTCGCTCAGTACCTGGTCAGGCTTGCGGCGGTCGGTGAGGAATGTCGCACGAAGCTGGCGGCAGTCAGGCGGCTGGTTCAATCCTAACGACGGCGGTCGGCAGAAGGTCAAGCAAAGCAGCCAGATCTTCGTTCAGCACCAAGAAGGGCATCCTGTCGGTCCTATAGTAGTGCGCGAGGTGGTACCTGTGATTGCCGCCATGGATACCGATCTGATCGCCAACACGGTTGATCAGCGGAGGAGTCACAGGCAGCCCCTTAAACCAGCGAAAAGCGGTTCCCTCACTCCCACGCGCAACAGGATCGAGATCGGACATATTCACCCGTCATTGTACGACCCCGGCATTGCGTAGCCCCTCCAAGACAAGCTCGAAATCGGCGGGGTTCTTGAAGGGCAAGACTTTGCGACGGTATTCCAATGAGTAGTCGGGGTTGACGCGCAGCACCTCTTGCCACCTCGCGCGAGCCTCTTCGAAACGGCCGAGGTGCCCGTAACAAGCGGCCAGAAGCGCGCGCGAGACATCGGTGACGGGGTTGCGGCTCACGCGCTGCAGCAACAGTTCGACGGCCTCTTCGTATCTTCGCAGTTGAAACAAGGCCAAGGCCTGAAAGTGGAGAACGACATCCGGAAAGTACGGGTTCAGGACCCTCGCCCGATCGAAATAGGCGAGTGCCTCCTCGGATCTGCCTGAATAGATTAGTACCTCGCCGAGACTAACCTGCCCTTCGGCGAAGTTCGGATTGAGGACTATCGCGCGTTCGGCCTCGCTGATGGCTCTATCGTGCTGTCGCGAGTAAAGCTTGACCACACTCAGTGCCCAGTGCGCCACAGGATCGCTATCGTCCCGCGCTACCGCGAGCGTCGCAGCCTCTTCGGCTTGCTCGATAGAGCGCTGCGGCGACGCGCTCCACCGGTTGAGGTAGTCGAGCCCGTGGGTAAGGGCGAGGAAGGCGTGCGCCGAGGCGAACCTCGGGTCCAGTTCAACGGCACGTTGCAAAAGGTCGCGGGCGTCGCTGTTCGTTTGCTTCGTCAGCCGGTGCCACAGCTCCCGGCCGCGCAAGAAGCAGTCATACGCCTCAGGGTGCCGGGTCTGCCCCGGCACCAGTCTTTTCCGATCGCCCTCTGTCAGGTTGACCGCCAGCGCGTCGACGATCTGCTGCGTGACATCGTCCTGAACCGCGAATATGTCGGTGAGCTCGCGATCGAACCTCTCCGCCCATAGATGCCCGCCGGTGGTCGCGTCGATGAGCTGCGCGGTGATGCGTACCCTGTTCCCCGATTTGCGTACGCTGCCCTCAAGTACATGCCGCACGCCGAGCTTCGTGCCCACCTCCTGCACATGGACGTTCTTGCCCTTGAAGGTGAACGACGAATTGCGGGCGATGACGAAGAGCTGCGACAGCTTCGATAGCGCCGTAATGATGTCTTCCGAGATGCCGTCGGCGAAGTAGTCCTGTTCAGCGTCACCGCTCATGTTGGCGAAGGGTAGGACGGCGATCGACAGCTTCGGTGACACTGCCGTCGCCGGTTGGCTCGTCGGCGTTTCCGAGCTCGCGGCTGCCTTGGTCCCGGCGCTGCCGACTTGCAGTGAATAGACGCGGATCGGCTCGGCGATGTTCTTGAGTTGCGTGTTGCCGAGATCGCTGACCGAGAGGTCGAGCCTCGCCTTGACTTGGCGATAGGCATCCTCGGACAGGCAGATCGCGCCCGCCGCGGCGACGCCCTCTAATCGCGAGGCGATGTTGACGCCATCGCCCATCAGATCGCCGTCGCTTTCCTCGACCACGTCGCCCAAATGGATACCGATCCGGAATTCGATGCGACGGTCCTGCGGCACGCCGTCATTACGCTCCACCATACCGTTCTGCACCTCAATGGCGCAGCGCACGGCGTCCACCACGCTGCGGAACTCGACCAAGGCACCATCGCCGGTTCGCTTCACCACCCGGCCATGGTGCACGGCGATCGTCGGATCGATGAGGTCGCTGCGCAGTGCCCGCAACCTTGCCAGGATGCGGTCCTCGTCGGCGCCGGCAAGCCGGCTGTACCCAACCACGTCCGCGGCCAGGATTGCAGCCAGCTTTCGGGTCTCGCTCATGGCGCCGTCTCCTCACTTCCACGATAGCAGGGAGAAAGAAGGCAAGAAAGAACTTTGAGCCGCTGCTCAGAGCGATCTTAGTTGAGATCGAGTCGGCCGTGGCTCATGTGGACGCAGCCGAGGTGTAGCCCACGCAACGACTGCTCTGTCAGGCTCCCGGCCGTTCGACGCGGTCGTTCCGAAAGCCCACTCAGGATCAGGTCACGACGATGTCCGCGCCCACCCGAAATATCCGCTCTTTGAAGATCCGCAGCCCGAAGTTGCCGGTCCGCTTTCGGCCCCTCGATCCTTGCGCCCATGCGTTCTCCTAACGGCCAATGTTGGCCGAAGGAGAACTGAAATGGGTATTGCACAATACGATCCTACCGCCCTGGGCCCTCCGGCGTGGAACGCCGGCCGAAAGGTCGATGTCAAGAAGCCGCTGAAACAGCGCCAGATTTGGGCGATCCGCTTCTTCCTTGATAGGGAGGGGCGCCTGAGAGATCGGTGCGCTGTTTGATCTCGCAATCGACAGTAAGCTGCGTGGTTGCGATCTCGTGAAAATGAAAATCGGGAGTCTCGTGACAGGAACGGAAATTCGAACTCGAGCCATGGTCGTCCAGCAAAAGACCGGCCGTCCGGTTCAGTTCGAAATCACGGCGGAGGTGAGGGCAAGTTTGCTTACATGGCTTAAACGGCGAGGTGAAACAGTTGACGATTACGCCTTTCCCAGTCGAGTCGACCACACTGATCATCTGAGTACTTGCCAGTATGCCCGATTGGTCGATGAATGGGTGACCGCAATTGGCCTACGACGCGAAGACGACGGCACGCACTCGCTTCGGCGCACGAAGGCCGCAATGATCGACAAGGCGACAGGCAATCTTCGCGCGATCCAAATCCTGTTGGGGCACACCAAGATCGAAAATACGGTCAAGTACCTCGGCGTGGACATTGAGGATGCACTGAAACTAGCTGAGCACAGTGAGATCTGAGCGCGTGCGGCCCCGCACTTTCTCAATTCCAAAGATTGCGACCGAGCCGCTATACGCCCTAAGGACGGTCGTTAAGACGCCCGGTTTGTCGTTCTGAAAGCTGCCGGTCGGCTACGAAAACGACAATGCCGCAAGTGAGCCGTTCAGGCGGCCAGCGTCTTTCCCGCAATAATCGAGCGCTTCCCATCCCATTCACAATACTTTCAGGGCTTCAGGGGAGTTGAGCGAGGATATCGTCGACGACACTTGGAACGGTACCCGCCGTGTCGATATTGATGCCGACGGGAAGATATTCCCGGGTATGATGGTAGCGGAGTACCAGCGCCCGCTCGGCCGGCTCGAAGCCCGGCTCATTCGGCCGCCCATCTAATCGTCTGTTCAACGTCTCAACGTCGATGTCGAGCACGAAAACCTTGTCGAATAGGTCCAGGAATTTGTGGAAATTGCGCGAGCCGCCACAGAGGAAGGTGGCAGGATGGGTGGTGTCGGCAGCAATAGCCCGGACCTTGTCGACCGGCCAGATCCAGTGCGCGTATCGCCAAACGATGCGGTCTGCGCCCTTGGGCGGTCCTGCGAGTGCCTGGCCTGTCTCGGGGTCGCCGACATAGGCCAAGACCCGGTCACCATGGACGACATGGTAGCCCCGCCGCTCCAGTTCGGTGGCGACAGACGTTTTTCCAGTGCCGGAACCGCCTTCGATCAGATAGTTCTTGATTCCCATAGGCACCGTTTATCATGGCCGTCAATCTGGTGAGAAGACACTCTACCTGGGAACGCTCCGCCAACGAACTGACCTGATCAAGGTAGCTTTCGGTACTTTTCGAATTAGCGGCGAATGTCTGACGGATACGCGCGCCCGCTCCGGCCAGAACGGCCGGTGGGTCACTTCCCAAGAGCAGACGTTCCCTCGAGGCAAGTTTCCCGACCCGCGCTACTCGCCTATGCTGGAAAGCAATTCGTCGAGCTGCTCCAACTGCTCCGGCAATGCGGCCGCCGAGCCCTGTAGTGCTTCCTCAAGCGCCTCCTTGGACGGATAGACTTCGTGGAAATTCACTAGTGTCCTCCCGCCTTGGTCCTCGAAGGTCACGGTCGTGATCGCGCCCTCTTCGCCCTCGTCGTTGGTCCAGACGATGCGCTCGTTCGGCACCACCTCGAGATATTTGCCATAGAAGGCCATGGTGTCCGGACCGCCGGCGCCGAATTCCAGCCGATATTTGCCGCCGGTACGGACGTCCATATCGCACGATACGAGCGAAACGCCGGACACCGATTTTGGCACCCACCAGCGCTGGAACAGCTCGGGCTGGCTCCACGCCCTGTAGACCGTGCTCGGCGGCGCATTGAATGTCCGCGTTACGACGAGTTCGCGATCCCCTCTGCGCTCGACGGACGTGCGGTTCTTTGCACCACCTGCACTGTTAACTTGCTGTGTCATCGCTTCCCTCCTGTTTCATCTCGCTGATGATTTCGTCCAATGCTTCGAAGCGGGCCTCGAAGAGCTTGCGATGCGCCTCGATCCACTCGGCCTCCGCCTTGAGGCCGTGTTTCCCAAGCTTGCAGGTTCTCACCCGTCCGACCTTCTGCGTGACGACGAGCCCCGCCCGCTCGAGAACCTGGACGTGCTTCTTCATGCCGGTCAGTGTCATCTGGAACTTATCCGCGAGACTGGTGATCGACGCGTCCCCTCGCCCAAGCTGATCGATGATCCCGCGGCGCGTCGCATCGGACAGCGCCGCAAACGAGAGATCGAGGGGAGGACTTAAATACTGAACCATCTAGTTCAGTGTATAACCTGCTCGCGCAGGAAGCGCAAGCTTCCATGCCGTAGACCGGTCATCCGAGGTCATGCACCGCGGCGGCGGCAGCAAAAAATCGTCTGCTGCGGGGCCAAAAGCGGACCTTCGAGCCGCTAATGAACGAATGTCAGCTTTCAACGCCTGCTCTTCGAAAGCAGTCCGCCGGCTAACGGCCCCAAAGCCGACACGGAGGCGCGATTTTCTAGGGGCAGCTTCGCGCCAATTGCAGTCATCGGTCCTAAAGGCAGTTTACCTGACCGGCTGCCGACACAGCGGCTAAGTTACATCCTACCATTCCCACTATGAGTATCGTCCCGTGACACGCTCCTAAAAAACGTGGCTGTGCACGCATCGACGGACGAGAAACGGACGATAACAGAACCGCTAAGCTATAGATGGCAAACAGCAGGAACAGGATATTGAGAGGCGGAATATAAATAAGGAGGATGTGCCAGCAACTCGCGAACTTATAGGCTCCTGCGGTGTTGTAAGCAGCTAAAGCGAGCGCCGTCCATAGCAGGATGTGCAATGAGATCAGTCGCCAACTTGCGTTCATCCCAACGGCCGTGCTTGCAACTTTATTTGGAAGGCCGTCCTCATCACAATCGCCACCTAGAACACAACTCCCGGCAAAGAGTAATCGACAGAAAATTATAGCGCGTTAAAAAAACTCATGTGATTTTTACGCAGTTCTTTGTTGGTCGGTGGCCGGTTTGGGCGGTGGGCATGCCGCCGTCGCAAGACTTCTGAAGGTTCCCACCGGCCGCTGATTTGCACCGTGAACATAGCGAGTGGTGCCGTGGCGTGATAGGTGTCGGACTTAGATCAAGCCCAGCATTCACCTGAACGCCTAGCAAAGGACAGATGCCATGGGAGACCCGATACGCCCGCTGCAACCAGGGGAATACGCGCCCGCCTTCTCACTTCCGTCGGCAAATCAAAAAGGAACGGTTTCGCTCGCCAGCCTCCACGGTCACCCGTTTCTGATTGCCTTCTTCCGCGGGTTGCACTGCCCGTTCTGCCGGCGCCAGGTGGGACAGCTCGGTGGCCTACAGCCTGCCCTGCGCGCCGCGGGGGTGGAAACTGTTGCCGTGATCAACACGCCGGTGGAGCGCGCCCGCATATATTTCGGGCACCGGCCGACGCCGGCCGTGCTCCTATGTGACCAGGATTGCTCCACGCACCGGGCCTTCGGCGTGCCGCGCGGCAACTTCCTGCCCGAAGGCAGCCACGAACAGCCTGTATGGCCCTATCGGGCAAGCATGGAGCAATTCGAGGCCGCTCGCATTAACCCGACGGGCGAATTGCCGGAAGCGCTACATCCGATGACGGCCAATGCCTTGCTCAACGCCAAGGACGGCTTCGAGCTTAATGAAGTTGATCATGCCATCTTCGCAAGCCACCCCACACAGCTTGTCGGGCACTTCCTCATCGACGCCGACGGCATCGTTCGCTGGGTGCAAATTGAAGCGCGCGACGGGCCGAACAGCCTCTGCATCTTTCCAAACGCGGCGGAGATGCTCGCCGCTGCCGGTAGCCTCCGACACTGAAGGCGTAGCTTCTAACGTTTGTCAGGCGTGTATCACGTCATCGGGCAGGAATGACTTTGACGGCTAATGGTGAGGATTGACGCCATCTCGGAGCGACTTGCCCTTCCGGTGAACTTTCCGCTGAAGCCGGCTACTCCGGCAAGCCCAGCATGCGCGCCCCGTCCGCAAACCTGTCGGCGATTGCCCGCACCATCCCCAGTTCGAAGAACACGCGGAGCCGAAACCCTGGCTCCAGTTCGAGCAATCGCTGCACGGCCGGCCGTGCTTCCTCCTGGCGGCCAGCGAGCGCCAACGCAGCAGCCTGAAAGAAATAAAGCGTACTGAACCGGGGATTTGCCTGAGCGGCCCTCGCGCAATGCGCTACCGCCTCGTCGTATCGCTCCTGCTGGATAGCCGCTGTTCCGAGCGCCAAATGCGCCGCATAGGCCATCGGATCGAACGGGCTGAGCCTTAGCGCGCGTTCGGCATTGAAGGTCGCCTTGGCGGGTAGACCGGCAAAGGCGTAGAGGACGGAGCCGAAATAGAGCGCGGTAGCGCAGGAGGAATTCAAAGACAGGGCGCGCTCGGCTGCGTTCAACGCCGCTTCCTGATCCTTGCCCAGCATAAAGATCGCAAAGGCGGCGATGGCCAATGCCGCCGCGTCGTCGGTGCCGCTCGCAATCACGGAACGTGCGTGCCCGATCCCGGCGACCTTGTCGGCCTCGTCGAAGCCGCCCCGCGTGAAGAAGATCTCGTGGCACCAGGCAAGGCGCGCATGGGCGGCGGCGTAGTTCGGGTCCAGGCCTAACGCATCCTCCAGAAGCCCGGCTGCGACCTTGGCGTCGGCGGGCATCACCGTTGCCATGTGGGGGACGGCGCGCAGATAGAGGTCATAGGCGTCAAGGTTTTCAGGGCGCTTTTGCCGAGCACGCTCGATCTCCGATCGCTGCAGGCTCGGCTCGACGATACCCACCACCTTTTCAGTGATCTGGTCCTGTAGGTCGAAGACGTCCTCCCGCGCGCCGTCGTATCTATCGGCCCACAGATGCGCTCCGGTCTCAGCTTCGACAAGCTGGGCAGTGATGCGCAATCGGTTGCCCGCGTTGCGCACACCGCCCTCCAACACATAGCGCACGCCAAGCTCGCGCCCAACCTGCCGGACATCCACGGCCTTTCCCTTATAGACAAAGCTCGAGTTCCGCGCGATCACGAACAGCCATTTGATCCGCGACAGCCCAGTGATGATGTCTTCCACCATGCCGTCGGCAAAATACTCCTGCTCGGGGTCACCGCTCATGTTCTGGAACGGCAGGACCGCGATCGAGGGTTTGTCGGGCAGCGCGAGCCGCGTCGAAGACTTTTCCGGTCCTGCGCTGTCCGCTGGCGTTGCAGGCTTCGCCTGGGTGGGGATACCGACCAGCAGCGAATAGACGTGGACCGGCTCGTTGATGTTCTTGAGCTGCACGTCGCCGCGATCGTTGATTGCGAGATCAAGCCTTGCCTTGACCTGCCAGTACGCCTGTTCGGAGAGGCAGATGCCGCCGGGATCGCAAATTCCTTGCAGGCGGGCAGCGATATTGACGCCATCACCCATAAGATCGCCGTCGCTTTCTTCGACGACATCGCCCAGATGGATGCCGACGCGGAACTCAATCCGCCGCTCAGCCGGTAGGCCGGCATTCCGCTCGATCATGCTGTTCTGCACCTCGATGGCGCAACGCACGGCATCGACAACGCTGCGGAATTCTACAAGACTGCCGTCGCCGGTGCGCTTGACCACGCGGCCGTGATACACGGCGATCGTAGGGTCGATGAGATCGCTGCGCAAAGCCCGCAGCCGCGCCAGGATACGATCCTCGTCCGCGCCGGCGAGCCGGCTGTAACCGACCACATCCGACACTAGGATCGCTGCGATCTTTCGGGCCTCGCTCATGGGCGCGCCTCCCACACTCTAGCCTACCACCACAGCCCGGACAGGGCCACTCCGACTAACGGGGACGCGCCAATCGCGTCGAACAACCGCATCCGTTGTTCCACGGCGGTGACAAGGTCTCTTCGTGCTCATCGATTTTGAGGCGACAGCGCGGGGCAAGAACTATTCGTTCCCCATTATGGTCACCTCTGGCAGTTCGACGCTGCCTGCAAGGTTGTCAAGTTCGACCACGTTACGGAGATCGCTCAGATGATCGCGATGGTCACGGGGAATGACCATTGCCGTCGGCCTGTCGTTGGAGAAGGCGGGTCTGCTTCCGCAAAGCGCCAACTGCGGTCATTGCGCTGAACTTGGTTGAAACTCGACACTAGCGCCTGTTATTCGTTCCTGCATCCACTGTATCACTCGTGCGCAAGCAATGCCTTTCCCGATGTGACCTGGGAATCATAGAAAATGCGCACTGACAGAACAACGCCGGCGATCAGAACTACGACGCCAGTGCCTTCAATCGGAGTTGGCCAACGCGCATGCACGATAAGCCCTCCGATTACCCCAAAGGCTGTTTCCGAGACGATCAATTGCGCGGCTAATGCAACCGGCAGGCTTCGTGACGCAATGTTCCAAGCCCAAACGCCGCACACAGTTGCCAACAGCGCGAAAGTTGTACCCCAAACATATAGGTTGCCCGCAGTGCTCCAGCCGAAGCCTATCGTTGGAAGACGGAAGAGGCCCATTGCAGCCCCGACAGGATAGAACGCCAGCATCAGGACGCCGCCCCCCACCAGTATCAACGCCGACCAAACACCGGAAGGCATTTTTGGTCGAGCGGCGAGTGCAGCCTGATTGGCAAGGGCGAACCAGACCCAAAGTCCGACGGCAGCAAGCGCTAGCGGCACGCCAACCCACAATGATCGGACCGAGTTCAATCCTTCGGCCGTGAATGCCGTACCATTGACGAGAACCAGGCCGACCAGCACCAGCGCGAGAGGCATCATAAGGGTTCGCCACGGCAGCGATCCCTGACGTTGATTACCAACGACCATCAGTACGATTGGTACTAGGCCGAGAAAGGCTGGAGCGATTACCGGACCGGCATAGATGGCCGCTCCCGTCACGGTCAGGAAGTAGCCGACATATCCGATGAAGGCGAGCCAGATAGCCGACAGACAGTTCCGGAGCGTGAGATGTCGCACCACGCGCTTCTCCAATGACAGGACGCAAAGTCCTACGAAAGCTGAGACAACATGACGGATGAGGGCAAAATCGAAGGTGGAATAGTCACCGATTATGAAGGGCACAACGAAGTTAAGCGAAAAGGCAAAAGCCGCAAAGAGAGCGGCCAACACACCAACATAGAAAAGCCTGTCCACAGTGGTCACCCTTTTGAAGTGCATCGCTGACGCCGCTCCTTGATCGCTTTGACCCCCGACATCGTCGGTTGGCAACCAAGAGAGCCCACAGCTGAATGAGCGGAATTTACCCGCCGCGAGCCCTCGCCGGTACTCGGTGAAAATGAGAACCACCCTCTCGATGCTCGTCCATCGGATAGCCGTGCCTCGGTTTTGCATCCTCGGCGTCAACGGGAACCCGCGATTATTCAACGATGTCAGCAACGGGCCCGAAAGCAGTCGTCAGCGAGAGACCGCATCCGTAACACTCTCTAAAAGCTACGCTTTCAGATTATCTGGTCACGAAATCAGAGTCTGGTGGGCGGTCCTACATAATTGCGGAGGTTGGTCCTACATAATAGCGAGTTTTTCCTGTCGGTGCCTATCGTGGCATAACTGTCGAAGCCCATTGATGTGCGGTGACTTCCGACCGGAGAAGAGCACACCATGACCGATAGGTCCCGTGTCAAGGTTCTGCTGTTGACCGATCGAGCCAGACTTCTAGAGTATCAGACCTCTGGGGCAGCCGGCGCGGACGTCTTCGCTGCCTTCGATGGCCCGGCCATCGAGCGGCGCCAGGAACCCGCGAGGTCATCACAACCGCGATCGCGCTCGAGTTGCCTTTGGGCATGGAAGCTCAGATCCGATCTCGCTCGGGGCTGGCGGCGGAACATGGAATCATAGTCCTGAACTCACCCGGCACGATCGACAGCGACTACCGGGGCGAGCTCAAGGTGATCCTATTCAACACTTCCAACGCGCCCTTCAGCGTCCGTTCCGGTGACCGCATTGCCCAGTTGGTCATTGCCCCTTTCGTGGAGGCGGAGTTTCAATCTTTGTCGGAGATTTCGGAGGCACCTCGCGGAGGTAGGGACCTCGGCAGCACGGGGATTTAAGATATCACTTTCGATGGCACCAATGATCGCTTTCGGCACATTGCGGTCATTGAAACACGGATCGCGCAGTCAGCCACCAATCGCCAGCGGATTTCAATGAGACGCTTCCAATCGTTGCTGTTGCACAATTCAGTCGATCACAATGATTGCCAGCGGTCATCGGACAGGTGGGTTTGTCGGCGAAGCCACAGAGAGAGATAGGTCGTTCCAGAAGTTGGTCTTGGGGTTCAGGGCGATCCGACGACCGCCCATTCGAACCGTCGCCGGTGACCTATTTGGCCACGTGCCACACGCCTCCAACGCCATCGCCGTTGGCTTCACCGGCTTTCTTATCCTCGACATAGGTGTAAAGCGGCTTACCCTCATAGGCCCACATCTCTTTGCCATCCGCAGCCTTGACTAGAGACCATTCGCCTTCCGCCTTGGCCTTGGCTCCAGCGTGGAACGCCGGCCACTTCTTCAGGCAATCGCTATCGCAGTTGGATTTGCCTTTGGTATCTTTGTCGAAGGTGTAAAGCACCATGCCTTTTTCAGTGGCCAGGACCTTGCCCATTTTCGTCTCGACCATCTTGGCCGGCTCGGCCGCAAAAGCAGACCCGGTTAAAGCAGTTAACGCACCTATCGCGATCAATATCGTTCTCATGATTTTTCTCCCATTCGGCAGTGCCGGCGGAATGCCAGCGATATCCGATCTAACTGACAAAAACGCCCAACTATGAAAGCGGTTCCGCCCATGGGGGACGACACGACAGGCCAGGGTCAATTTTGTTCCCGAAGAATGCGTGAGTGTATGTCCGGAAAAGGGCCGATCCCAGACCTCGGTGCAAGAGCTCATATGTCCGCTTTTCGTATTAGGTGACCTGGCAGCGGACGGTCGTCCATCGGCCCCTAAGCCGCCAATCACCGAAAGCGTCTGGGATGCCCGGTACTGGGCCACAAAAGTGGACCTTCGCGCGCCTGCGCGTGAATATTACGGTTCGTACCGCCCCGTTATCTTCAATCAGAGGCAGCCTGCTTCCGCGCCGTCTGGAGAGGCTTGAACGCGTGTGATCTTGCCATTGCAGAAGCCGTAAAGGCTCAGCCAAGCGCGTGGCTCGCCAGCCCGTACAGGTTCGGTCCTGGTACTACGGCCGCGTCGCCTTTGCCCCGCCGGGACATTGCGAGCACTGTGTCGAAGACGGTCAGACCGGATTGCGAGAGGAATGTGGCGAAAGTGCCGGACTCGACTGGTGTATCGAGGCGCAGAAACTGGTTTTCGTGGGCCGCGACATGCGGCCGGACAACTGCGATGGCGTCCGCATCAGTTTCTGCCACGACCGGGCCAATGACATGCCCCCTGCCAAACGGACGGCAAAGCGCGAAAGCGCACAGCCGACCGTCGCGAACCAAGCCGTAGCCTATGGATTGTGCAAAGAGCTTGCCGATCAGCGCCGCCCTCGAAACACCGAATGCCCCTGCATCCAGCTCGACGACAGCGGCAAGGTTCTCCCCCTCCAGTCGCCGGACCTCAGGTTGCTCCGTTTGCGTAGTCGAGTCGGTCGGGCCGCGGACAATGCCCTGGCATTGGTATATCGTCAGCACGGGCTGGAAACCGAGCGAATGATAAAGACGGTGGGCAGCCCTCGTCGCATTGAGCCTGAGATTGCGTCCCCGGCAATCCGAAAGCACGTGCTCCATGAGCCACCGTGCGGTGCCGTTTGTCTGCAGCCGCGGGGACGTGATCACCATGCCGATGGTCGCGAAGTCGTCACCTTGCGGGAACCACATGGCCGAACCTGTCAGCCTGCCGATTTCATCAAGCGCCACATAGCCGCGGCCGACCTCGCGCAGGAGCTGCAGGTCCTCGGCGCGAAGCGGCCATCCGACGGAAACCGACAGGGCGTGCAGTTGCTCGAGATCGGCGCTCTCGATCCCGGCTATGCGCATTTCGTAACTGTCGATGACTTTGGATTCGGATGTCGATGCGTCCACTTCTTGCCTCCCGCCCCTGCCGTCGTCTTGCTCTCGTCCCGATTTCCAACCGGGCCGCGGCGAAAATTGTATCCCTTAGACTAGGACGGTGCACTCGATACAATTCACTTGAGAGGCCGCCTGACGCACAACAATCATCCAAATCCGACGCGCTTTCGGCATGTAAAGCCTGGATAGGCTTCTAAAGTACTGGGCATGATCGACGGCGCCGACCCCAGCGAAACGGGATGAGGACAAGAATGCAGGCAGTGGAAATCCTCGAAAAGCTCGTCGGCTTCCCCTCCGTCGTCAGCACCCCCAATACGGACATCGTTGCCTGGACCCGCAGCTATCTGCAAAACCACGGCATCGCCGTCACCCTGCTTCCGGGGCCGGAGGGCGATCGGTCTAACCTGTTCGCCACGATCGGTCCGAAAGAGGTGCCGGGTTATATTCTTTCGGGTCACATGGACGTCGTTCCGGCGGCCGAAAGCGGCTGGACGGGCGATCCCTTCCGTCTGCGTCAAGAGGCGGGCCGACTCTATGGGCGGGGCGCCACCGACATGAAGGGTTTCTTGGCCGCTGCCCTCGCCGTCGCGCCAAAGCTCGCCGACATGCACCTGCGCCGACCGCTGCACCTCGCCTTCTCCTATGACGAGGAGGCGGGCTGCCGCGGTGTGCCACATATGATCGCGCGCCTGCCGGAACTCTGCGCAACGCCGCTCGGCGCGATCATCGGCGAGCCGAGCAGCTTGCATGCGATCCGCGCCCACAAGGGCAAGGCCGCCGCCAGACTTACGGTCAAGGGTCGTTCCGGCCATTCGTCGAGGCCCGAGATGGGACTGAATGCCATCCATGCCATTGCAAGCGTCTTCGCACGGGCGATCGACGAAGCCGACCGACTGGCCCGTGGTCCTTTCGAGCATGTTTTCGAGCCGCCCTACTCCTCTCTGCAGATCGGCACGGTGAAGGGCGGCCAGGCGGTCAACATCATCCCGGACACCTGCGAGGCCGAGTTCGAGGCACGGGCGATTTCCGGCGTCGATCCGGCGGAACTGCTCGCGCCGATGCGAGAGGCCGCCGAGGCGCTGTCGGAACGCGGCTTCGAAGTGGAATGGCAGGAACTGAGCTCCTATCCGGCACTTTCGCTCGGCCCTGATGCGCCGCTTGCGCGGCTGCTGGAAGAATTGACCGGTCTCGAGTCTCTCGCGGCGGTCAGCTACGGCACCGAGGCGGGACTTTTCCAACGGGCTGGCATCGACGCGATCATCTGCGGCCCCGGCGAGATCAGCCGCGCCCACAAGCCCGACGAATTCATCCTCGTTGATGAGCTCCTGGCCTGCCAGGCGATGATCGAGCGGCTCGGCGAATGTTGCCGCGCCTGAGACAAGAAGGAGACGCGCGATGACCTTCCTCTTCAATTCCGACGCAAAACGCGGTGCGATTTTCGCCGAAGCTTTTTCGCGTGAGCTTCCGGACGTTCCTTTCGCCACCGATGCGTCGGCGGCCGATCCGGATGCGGTGCGCTACCTGATCACCTGGACGGTTCCCGAAAATCTCTCGCGCTATCGCAATCTCGAAATCCTCTTCTCGATCGGCGCCGGCGTCGACCAGTTCCGCATCGAGGCCGTGCCGCCCCATGTGAAGGTCGTGCGCATGGTCGAGGACGGCATCGTCCGGATGATGCAGGAATATGTGACACTTGCCGTGCTCGCGCTGCACCGCAATCTACCCGCCTATCTCGACCAGCAGCGGCGGCAATCGTGGCAGGCCATCACACAGATCCAGGCGGCCCAACGCCGCGTCGGCGTGCTTGGCCTCGGCATGCTCGCCACCGCCGTCCTGGAGCGGCTGAAGCCTTTCGGCTTTCCCCTTTCCGGCTGGAGCCGTAGCCCGCACGAAATTGAGGGCATCAGATGCCTCAATGGCAAAGACGGACTGCATGCGCTGCTCGGCTCCACGGACATTGTGATCTGTCTCCTGCCCCTGACTGACGAGACACGCGGTTTCCTCGATTCCGTCCTTTTCGCCAAGCTCCCGGCAGGCGCGGCACTTGTTCATGTCGGCCGCGGGCCGCAGCTCGATCATGAAGCACTGATCGGGGCGCTCGATAGCGGCCATCTCTCCGGTGCTGTCATCGACGTCACTGATCCCGAACCGCTGCCAACGGGTCATCCCTTTTGGAGCCACCCGAAAATCCTGCTGACGCCGCACATAGCAAGTGTCACCCAACCGGAAACAGCCGCCGAGGCCGTGATCGAGAACATCAAGCGTCATCGAGGCGGACTTGATCCCATCGGGCTCATCGATCGCGGCCGCGGCTATTAAGCTCTCAATCCTAGGAAAGGAAACCCATGTCCCTTTTGAAGAACATCGACACCAATCCCTCTTTCCCGCCGCGCGAGTCCGGTCCGCTTCCCGAACGCCTGATCTCGGGCAGTCCCTCCTTCAAGACCTGGGCTCAAGACGTCGCACGGGGAGAGATGATCCATACAGGCGTCTGGGAGGCAACCCCCGGAGAGACGCGCTCGATTAAGGGCGAGACTTTCGAGTTCTGCCATATCCTCTCCGGTGTCGTCGAGCTCACGCCGGAAGGCGGCAGGCCGGTCGTCTACAAAGCCGGTGACAGCTTCGTCATGAAGCCGGGGTTTGTCGGTGTCTGGAAGACGATCGAGACCGTACGTAAGATCTACGTAACGGTCATGTAGTGCCCGGCCGCGCGATCCGATCGAGGCCCTTGATACAGGCCTATCTCCCACGGATTGCGCGCGAACTGGTTTCGGCGGAAACTTGCCGGCAACCGGCATCCTCGCCCTCCGACACGCTCGCGGCTTTCTGGCGTGTCGTCGCTGCTCCAGCCTGGCAATCGCTTTCTCGTGCCCCTGTCGGATTGCTCCGGCGCATCGCCGACACGTCACCGACGGCCCATCTCAGCCACCGAAGATTTCGCTGTCTCGTCACTAAAAACGTAATTTTCCGCCGTCGGCGCATCGCCACTCGATGCATGCTGCTCGCGTTCTCCCGGTAGGCTCGCATGAGCTTATCCGAGGACCCACTATGACTCTCAGCTTTGACCCCGACACTCTTCCCCTGCCCCTCGGGCACTTCATCGGCGATCGGCTGATCCCTGCCGAGGGCGATATCGACATGCATCGTCCGTCCGACGGCAAGGCCTATGCGGACTGTCCACTCGCAGACGAAGCTCTCGTCGATCGCGCCGTCGAAACCGCCAAGAATGCGCTGAAGGCGAGCAACTGGGGCGGCGTGCGTCCGCGCGAGCGCACAGTCGTGCTGCAGCGTTGGGCCGACCTGATCGAAAGGGAGGCGGAAACCCTCGCTAAGCTCGAGGCGCTTTCCTCGACACGCCCGGTCGGGCACCTGATCGCCGGCGACATAGCCGTAAGCGCCGAACAGATCCGCTTTTTCGCAGAATTCGCCGACAAGGAAGGCAGCGACCTCGTGCCGACTGATGACAACAATCTCGGCATGATCATGACCGAGCCCTATGGCGTCGTCGGCGCCATCACGCCGTGGAATTTCCCCGTTTCGATGGCCGCTTGGAAGCTCGGTCCCGCCCTTGCCGCCGGCAATGCCGTCGTCTTGAAACCCTCCGAAATGACGCCATTTTCGACCGTCTACCTTGCCGAGCTCGGGGTCCGCGCCGGCCTGCCGGCCGGTCTCATTAATATCGTGCTGGGCGACGGTCCGGTGACCGGCACTGCCCTCACCGGCCATCCGGACATCGCCAAGGTAAGCTTCACCGGCTCGACCAGCGCCGGTTCTGCCATCATGGCCAATATCGCCCGCACCGGGGTCAAGCCCATGACGCTTGAACTCGGCGGGAAGAGCCCGCAACTGGTCTTCGCCGATGCCGATCTCGACAAGGCGGCGGCGGCAATCGCCCAGAGCATGATGTCTAACGCTGGCCAAGCCTGCATCGCCGGCTCCCGCCTGATCGTGGAGGAAAGCGTTGCTGCGCCGCTCGCCGAGGCGATCATCACGCGCATGAAGGCGGCGAATCCGGGTCCGACCTGGGATGAGGCAAGCGAATACTCGCCGATCATCTCGAAGCGCCAGTTGAACCGTATCCACGGCATCGTCGAGGCTGCCGTTGCAGCCGGCGGCGAATGCCTGTTCGGGGGCGCCCCAATGGATGCGTCGGGCTATTTCTATCAGCCGACGTTGATGGCCGTGCGCGACAGTTCCTCGCCAGCGATTACCGAAGAAATCTTCGGTCCGGTCCTGACCATGCAGACCTTCGCCGACGAAGAGGAGGCGCTGGCTCTCGCCGACCACCCGACCTACGGCCTGGCTGCGGGCCTCTTCACCCGCGACCTGTCGCGCGCGCTGCGGCTGACGCGACTGCTGCAGGCCGGCACGATTTGGGTCAACCGCTATAGCCGCTCGCGCGACCACATCCTGCCGACCGGCGGCTACAAGCGCTCTGGCGTCGGCAAGGACCTCGGACGCGAGGCCTACCAGGCCAACCGCAAGTGCAAGAGCGTTCTCATCAACCTCTAGGAGCCTCCATGAAATCCTATTCGATCGCACTCATTCCCGGCGACGGCATTGGCCAGGACGTAATGGATGCTGCCTGGCAGGTTCTTTCGACCGTCGCCAGGCATTCCGGCTTCTCGCTCACCGGCACGCCCTTTCGCTGGTCCTGCGCCTTTTACAAGGAAACGGGCGCGATGATGCCGACGGACGGCATAGAAATCTTGCGCCGCTTCGATGCAATCCTACTCGGCGCCGTCGGCTGGCCCGCGGAAGTGCCAGATTCCGTCTCACTCCACGGCTTGCTCCTGCCGATCCGCAAGGCTTTCGTGCAATATGCCAATATCCGCCCGCACCGGCTGCTGCCGGGTGTCCAGGGTCCGTTGAAGGCGGAAAATTTCGACATCCTCTGCATCCGCGAGAATACCGAAGGCGAATATTCCGGCGCCGGCGGCCGCGTGCATCAGGAAACGGTCGATGAGGTCGCGGTCGAGACCTCGATCTTCACCCGCACGGGCGTCGAACGGATCCTGCGCTTCGGCTTCGAGCAGGCGCGACAACGCCGCGGCAAGCTCGCTTCGGTGACAAAATCCAACGCCCAGAAATACTCCATGGTGTTCTGGGACGAGATTACGCGAGAGCTCGCCGCCGAATACGCGGATGTCGAGGCGACGAGCTACCACATCGACGCCATGGCCGCCCGCATGGTGATGGCGCCAGACAGCCTCGACGTCGTCGTCGCCTCGAACCTCTTCGGCGACATCCTGACTGATCTCGGTGCCGCGATCCAGGGCGGGCTCGGGTTTGCGGCTTCCGCCAACATCAACCCTGATCGAAGCGCACCGTCGATGTTCGAGCCGGTACACGGCTCCGCACCCGACATCGCCCATCTCGGCATCGCCAACCCCGTCGCCGCCATATGGTCCGGCGCGATGATGCTGGAGCATCTCGAAGAAAAGGAAGCCGCTCGAACCGTCATGAGCGCGCTCGAAAGGACCACTGCCCGGGGCATCGGCACCGTGCCCGGTAAGGACAAGACAGAAACTATCACCGCGGCGATCCTTGCCGCGCTCGGCTGATCTTTAGAGGAGCAGAATATGATGTTGAACGACAAGGAACTTTTCCGGCAAGAGGGCTTCATCGACGGAGCCTGGCTGGGCGCAGCCTCGGGTAAGACCGTCGACGTTTTCGACCCTGCCAGTCGGATGCGTTTCGGCACGGTTCCCGACATGGGCGAAGAGGAAACGCGCGCCGCCATCGAAGCCGCCAATGCCGCCTTCGGACCGTGGAAGAAGAAGACGCATGCCGAACGGGCCGCATTACTTGAGCGCTGGTATGCGCTGATGATCGAAAGCCTCGAGGATTTGGCTCTGCTCTTGACAATGGAACAAGGCAAGCCGCTCGACGAGGCGCGCATCGAGATCCGTTACGGCGCTTCGTTTGTCAAATGGTTCGCCGAGGAGGCGCGTCGCATCGGCGGCCACACCATTCCTTCTCCGACGGCCGATCGGCGCATCGTCGTTCTGAAAGAGGCGGTCGGCGTCTGCGCGATCGTGACGCCGTGGAACTTCCCGAACGCAATGATTACCCGCAAAGTGGCACCTGCCTTGGCGGCCGGCTGCACGGTGGTGATCAAGCCCTCGGAGTTCACGCCCTTTTCAGCGCTCGCCCTCGGTGTTCTGGCAGAGCGCGCCGGCATTCCCGCAGGTGTGATCAACATCGTCACCGGCATGCCGACCGCAATCGGCAACGAGTTCATGGCGAACGAAACAGTGCGCAAGATCTCCTTTACGGGCTCGACGCGTGTCGGCTCTCTCTTGATGAGAGGCGCGGCCGACAGCATCAAGCGCCTCTCGCTCGAGCTCGGCGGGAATGCCCCCTTCATCGTCTTCGACGATGCCGACCTTGAACTGGCGGTCGAGGGCGCGATCGCGTCCAAGTTCCGCAATGGTGGCCAGACCTGCGTCTGTGCGAACCGCATCCTGGTGCAGGCCGGCGTCTATGACGCCTTTGCAGAGAAGCTCGGCGCACGCGTTAACGCAATGAAGGTTGGCCCCGGGACGGAACCCGGCATCGCGATCGGACCGATGATCAATGAGGCGGCGATCGACAAGATCGACCGCCATGTCGAGGACGCGCTTGCCAAGGGTGCGAAGCTTGCGGCGCGCGGCAGGTCGGTGCCGGAGGGGAGACAATATAGGCCCCCGATCGTGCTCACGGGCGCCACCACCGAGATGCTGCTTGCCAGCGAAGAGACCTTCGGCCCCGTCGCACCGCTCTTCCGCTTCGAGACGGAGGAGGAGGCAATCGCCATCGCCAACGGCACGCCCTTCGGCTTGGCCGCCTATTTCTACACTGAGAGCCTGAAACGTTCGTGGCGTGTGGCGGAAGCGCTGGAATTCGGTATGGTCGGCCTCAACACCGGCGCCATCTCCACCGAAGTCGCCCCCTTCGGCGGCGTCAAGCAATCCGGCCTGGGCCGGGAGGGCGCCCAGGTCGGTATTGAGGAATATCTCGAGATGAAGAGCTTCCACATCGGCGGACTGGATTAATGCATGTTGCCCAAAATTGTGCCGCGGCTTTTGGGACAACGACATGCACAAACAAGGGATCCACGGCGCGTGATTCGATTGAACGCGACGCGCTGTAGGTTGGTCACGACGATCTTGGGTCTAATCGAAGCCTAAGACGTGATCGGTTCCAGGAGTAGAGCGGGATGCGCGCGAAAAGCCGGCGTGTTTCTTCATCCCGCTCTCAAACGCGCGAGGCGCTTCAGCTCTTTGGCAAGACCGCTGCACACTTGACGCGGCACGCCGGGCTAGATCATCCAAACAAAGAAGGGCGCGCCCCTGTCCGGTCCCGCGCCCCTCTTCCTACCCCCGTGTCGTCTACTGGATCGTGTCCAGCATCTTGTAATACATGCCGACGAGCGGCAGGAACCAGGGCTTGCCGAAATGTCCCGGCACGGCCGGCCATTCGAGACCCTTCAGCGGGTTGCGGTCCGGCCGGTCGAGAATTGCGTCCGCCATAATCATGCCGAGATGCGTCGAAAGCTGCGCCCCGTGGCCGGAATAGCCCATGGCGTACCAAACGCCGTCTTGATAGCCGGCGCGGGGGAATCGGTCCTTGGTCATGTCGACGAGGCCGCCCCAGCAGTAGTCGATCTCGACATTGGCGAGTTGCGGAAAGATCGCGGTAAGGCTCGCCTTGAGGATCGCGCCGCTTTTTGCGTCCGAGCGCTGGTCGGACGTCGCCGAGAAGCGCGCGCGGCCGCCGAAGATCAGACGGTTGTCGGGCGAGAGCCTGAAATAGTTACCGATGTTCATCGACGTGACGCAGGTGCGACTACCCGGCATTGTCGCCGCGATTTCCGCGCCTGTCAGCGATCGGGTGGCGATGATGAAGCTGCCGACGGCGATGATGCGACGGCGGAAATAGCCAAAGAGCGAAGGCGTGTAGGCGCCGGTGGCGACAAGAACCGCTTCAGCGGTGACGCTGCCGCGGCAGGTCTTCAATGTATGTCGGCCGCCCGCCTGCCGATGCTCGGTGACCGCCGCGCTCTCGAAAACCATGGCGCCATGGCGCGTGGCCGCTTCGGCGAGGCCGACGACATACCGCCCCATATGCATCATCGCGCTCTTCTTCGAGAGCATTGCCCCGAAGAAGGGCGAGCCGACCTCCTGCTTCAGATCCTCGGCGCTGAGAAGCGCCGTATCGGGATCGACCTCCGCGTTGACCGCCTCGAAGTTGCGGGCGATCGCCTCGAAATGCTGAGGCTTCGAGGCAAGCTTCACTTTACCGGCGCGGCGGAAGTTGCAGTCGATACCTTCTTCGGTGATCAGTGCCTCGATCGTGTCGACTGAATCGTCGAACGCCTTGTAGAGCGCAATCGCCCGCTCCCTGCCGAGTTCCGCCTTGGCCGCGAGATAGCTATGGGCGAGCCCGTTATTCAAGTGTCCGCCATTGCGGCCGGAGGCGCCCCAGCCGACCTTCTCCGCCTCCAGAACGACGACCTTCGCCCCCGCCCTGGCGAGCTGCCGGGCCGCACTGAGGCCAGTGAAGCCGCCGCCGATCACGGCGACGTCGTAATGGCCATCGACCGGGCCTTGCGCAGCTCCGGCAAAGGCCGGGGCCGTATCATGCCAGTAGGACAGGAACTTCATGGCGCACCGCCTTTTCTAAAGACCGACGACGCCCGGCAGGCCGGAGATGTCGGCGATCTCGACATAGCCGTAATAGGGATTGGCGGGCTCGTGACCGCGATTGACCCAGACTTTGTTCTTGATGCCGAGGTCGTGCGCCGACATCAGGTCGTAGCGGAAGGAGGACGAGCAGTGGAGGATGTCCTCGGGGCCGCAGGCCAGCATGTCGAGCATGTATTCGAAAGCCTTGAAGCGAGGCTTGTAGGCCTGCGCCTGTTCGGCGGTGTAGACCGCATGGAAGGGTGCGCCAAGCTTTTCGACATTCGACATGATCTGCGAATTCATTGCATTCGACAGGATCACCAGTGGGATCTCCTTGGCGACCTTGGCAAGCCCCGCCGGCACGTCCGCATGCGGCCCCCATGTCGGCACGCGCTCGTAGACCACCTTCGCTGCTTCATCGCGGAACTGAATGCCGTTGCGCTTGCAGGTCCGTTCCAGCGAATTGTGCACCACCTCGGCATAGGGCTTCCAGGCGCCCAGAATCTCGTCCAGGCGGTAGGCCGCGAAATTCTTGATGAATTCAGCCATGCGCGCCTCGTCGAGCTGCTCCCGATAGAGGTCGCGGGCCGCTTCCGCCATCTGGAAGTTCGTAAGCGTGCCGTAGCAGTCGAAGGTGATGTATTTCGGACGGAATGTCGTCATGTGCGTATCCTTGAAAGAACGGGACCAGGTATTCTGTAAGGATCATAGACTCTGCGCCTCCCATCGCTTCGCCTGATTTGGCCGCGTTCGAAGCAGAATCTATCGTATCGGGAGCCGGCTTTGGCAGAAGGTTGTGCGGCCTGCTGGTCGTCAATGGTGTCTTCCGCCCCGGCGCCCCCCCAGCGCTCTTGCCTGCCAGCATAAGATGCGGCGACCGGTAGGTGCAAAGCTATAAGATACCGCGCGAGCCAATGCCTTCAGACGATCTGCCGGCCGGCACTCCTTCAGACTTGCGGGCAGACAATGAAGGAAATGCCATGCAGACAAGTCAGATCGATATTGCCGCCTTCGGGCCTGAGCATCTGGAAGCCGCCGTCAAGCTCTCCCGGCAGGCCGGCTGGCCGCATCGCCTTGAAGATTGGCAGATGGCGCTGACCCTGAGCAAAGGCGTCGTCGCGATTGAGGGCGACCGGGTCGTCGGCACTGTACTCGTCACCCCTTACAAGTCGGACTGTGCGACGATCAACATGGTTATCGTCGACGAGGCGATGCGCGGCCGCGGCCTCGGTCGCAAGCTGATGGACGCCGCGTTGCGGCTAGCGGCCGATCGTCCGCTCAGACTCGTGGCAACGACTGAGGGCCTGCCGCTATACGAAAGGCTCGGCTTCCGCGAGACGGGTCGCGTTTTGCAGCATCAAGGCATCGTCGGAGCAATCGCCGAGCCTGGGCATACCGAACAGGCGGCCGCTGGCGACATCGAAGCGATCGTCGCGCTCGACCGCCTCGCTTTCGGCGCCGACCGTGAAGGGATGATCGCCTATCTCGGGAAGGTCGGCAACTTTGCAGTGATCCGCCGGGACGGGCGCGTTTGCGGGTTCGGCGCCATCCGCCCCTTCGGCCGCGGCGAAGCCATCGGGCCCGTCGTCGCCGAAGGTCTCGAAGACGCCAAGGCGCTCGTGGCCCACTTCATTTCCACGCGAACCGGCCTGTTCATCAGGCTCGATACCACTGCCGAGGCGGGCCTTTCTCTCTGGCTTGCCGGCCAGGGTCTAGCCCATGTCAGCGGGGGTATCGCCATGATGAAGCCCCCGATCCACCGCGCCGCCGACCCGGCCGCTACCACCTTCGCCCTCGTCAATCAGGCGCTCGGCTGATCCGGAGATCGTCATGTACAGCAATTCCCTCATCGAACTCGATCGCGCCCACCTCATCCATCCGGTCGCCTCCTATCGCGGCCATGAAAAACTCGGCGTGCGCGTGCTCGCCTCGGCGAAAGGCGCGACGGTCACCGATGCTTCGGGCAAGCAACTGATCGACGGCTTTGCCGGCCTTTGGTGCGTCAATGCCGGCTATGGCCACGAAGCGATCGTCGAAGCGGCCGCCCGCCAGATGCGCGAGCTTCCCTATGCGACCGCCTATTTCGGGTTCGGCTCCGAGCCCGCGATCCGCCTCGCCACCGAACTCGCCGAGCGCGCGCCGGGCGATCTCAACCACGTCTATTTTACGCTCGGCGGCTCCGACGCCGTCGACAGCACGATCCGCTTCATCCGCTATTATTGGATTGCCCGGGGCGAGCCGCAACGCGATCAGTTCATTTCGATGGAGCAAGGCTATCACGGCTCATCGACGGTCGGCGCCGGCCTGACCGCGCTGCCGGCCTTTCATGCTGGCTTCGGCATTCCCTTCGACTGGCAGCACAAAATTCCGTCTCACTATGCCTATCGCAATCCGGTGGGAGAGAGCCCTTCGGCGATCATCGAGGCCTCGCTAGCCGCCCTGCGGCGCAAGGTCGAGGAGATCGGCCCCGAGCGTGTCGCCGCCTTCTATGCGGAGCCTATCCAGGGCTCGGGCGGCGTGCTGGTGCCACCCAAGGGCTGGATGAAGGCGATGCGCGAACTCTGCCGCGAGCTCGGCATCCTCTTCGTTGCAGACGAGGTGATCACCGGCTTCGGCCGCACCGGACCGCTCTTTGCGTCAACCGAGGACGAGATCGTGCCGGACTTCATGACTGTCGCGAAGGGGCTGACGTCTGGTTACGTCCCGATGGGCGCGGTCTTTATGTCCGATCACGTTTATCAGACGATTGCCGACGGCGCCGGCGCTTCCGCCGTCGGCCACGGCTATACCTATTCCGCGCATCCGGTCAGCGCCGCTGTCGGTCTCGAGGTGCTGAAGCTCTACGAGAACGGCCTCTTGGAAAACGGCGTCACGGCCGGTGCGCGGCTGATGGAAGGTCTCGAAAGCCTGAGGGACCATCCCCTTGTTGGCGATGTGCGCGGCCGCGGCATGCTGGCCGCCGTCGAGCTCGTCGTCGACAAGTCGAGGAAGACCCCTTTGCCGGCGGCCGCGGAGCCGGCGCGCCGCATCTTCGACCGTGCCTGGGAAAACGGTCTCGTCATCCGCGCCTTCGCCAATGGCGTGCTCGGCTATGCGCCGCCGCTGTGCTGCACTGCGACGGAGATCGACGCGATTGTCGAGCGCACCCGCCAGACATTGGACGAGACCTTGAAAGACCCGGATGTTCGCCAGGCTTTGAGGGCCTGATGGACGACTGACGCTATATAGCGCGGAACCGCCATATTCGAAATTTTGTGCCGCGCCACGGTGCCTTTTCGGAGACTCCGGCGCGGCACAACTGCCAAACTCAAATCAAGGAAGCGGCCGGATCCCGGTATATGCGGCCTTTCCAGCAAGAGCGGGGAAAACATCCCGCCGACGGGAACAGAATATTCTTCTTGAAGTCGGCGTTCCGGCCTGGAACGCGAAAAAACTGGGGAATCGATGTGCATAAGAGCCTTCCCGAATTCAAATACATGACCTTCGACGTCGTCGGCACGCTGATCGACTTCGAGGGCGGCCTCAAGGATTGCCTCGCCGGCATCGCCGCCGAGGCCAGTGTCGCCATCGATGGCGAGGAGGCGCTCAGCCTCTACCGCGCGGCGCGCTACTCCAAGGGCGCCGACCTCTTTCCGGACGATCTGGTGCGTGTCTATCTTGACATCGCGCCGAAGCTCGGCCTTCCGACTGAGCGGAAATATGGCGAGCGTCTCAGGGACTCCGCCGCGAACTGGAGGGCCTTCGGAGACAGCGCCGAAGCGCTGGCGCGCCTTGCGAAGAATTACCGGCTTGTCGCTATGACCAATGCGCGCCGCTGGGCGTTCGATTTCTTCGCCAAGGAACTGGGCGATCCCTTCTACGCCGCATTCACCGCCGACGATACCGGTACCGAAAAACCTGACCCCGCCTTCTTTGACAAGGTCTTCGACTTCATCGGCTCGCAAGGCAATTCGAAGGACGACGTCCTGCATGTCGCTCAGAGCCAGTACCACGACATCGGCATTTCGCGGAAGCTTGGGCTGACCAACTGCTGGATCGAGCGGCGCCACGCGCAGAAAGGTTACGGCGGCACTATAGAGCCGGCCGAGTTCACCGAACCCGACTACCACTTCACCTCCATGGCCGGCCTTGCCGATGCCGTGGCCGTCGCACGTAGCTGACCAGTTCACCGGATTGGGTCTAAGCCCGCGGAAGACGGGCAGCCCGCCAACAGACGAAAAGGGGAATGACATGAACGACAAGATCACCAATTGGACCAGATCCGACGACGCCATGGTCGAAAACGCCATCCGCCGCGGAGCAACGCGCCGTGAACTGCTGCAGATGATGCTCGCCGGTGGCGCCGCCCTCTCTGCCGGCAGTCTAGTGCTCGGCCGCGCCTCCAACGCGGTTGCCTCAACGCCGGTCTCCGGCGGCGCACTCAAAGCGGCCGGCTGGTCGTCCTCGACCGCAGACACGCTCGACCCGGCCAAGGCATCGCTCTCCACCGACTATGTGCGCTGCTGCTCCTTCTACAACCGTCTCACCTTCCTCGATAAGAGCGGGAGCCCGCAGATGGAGCTCGCCGAGGCTATCGAGTCCAAGGATGCGAAGACCTGGACGGTCAAACTGAGGAGCGGCGTCACCTTCCACGACGGCAAGCCGTTGACCGCCGACGACGTGGTCTTCTCGTTGAAACGCCATCTCGATCCCTCCGTCGGTTCGAAGGTCGCGAAGATCGCCGCGCAGATGACAGGCTTCAAGGCCGTGGACAAGCAGACGGTCGAGATCACACTCGCAAATCCGAACGCCGACCTGCCGACCATCTTGTCGATGCACCACTTCATGATCGTCGCCGATGGCACGACGGATTTTTCCAAGGGCAACGGCACCGGCCCATTCGTCAGAGAGGTCTTTGAGCCCGGCGTGCGCTCGATCGGCATCAAGAACAAGAACTATTGGAAGTCCGGCCCGAACGTCGATTCCTTCGAGTACTTCGCAATCAGCGACGACAGCTCGCGCGTCAACGCACTGCTCTCGGGCGACATCCATCTCGCCGCTACGATCAACCCGCGCTCGATGCGCCTGGTCGAGGCCCAAGGCGACGGCTTCGTGCTCTCGAAAACGACCTCCGGCAACTACACCAATCTCAACATACGCATGGACTTGGAGCCTGGCAGCAAGCGGGACTTCGTCGAGGGAATGAAGTCCCTCGTCAACCGCGAGCAGATCGTCAAATCGGCGCTCCGCGGCCTCGGCGAAATCGGCAACGACCAGCCGGTTTCCCCGGCAAACTTCTACCACAATGCGGACCTGAAGCCGCGGGCGTTCGATCCGGAGAAGGCGAAGTTCCATTTCGAGAAGGCCGGTGTCCTTGGCCAGTCGATCCCTGTGATTGCTTCCGAGGCGGCAAACTCCTCGATCGATATGGCAATGATCATCCAGGCATCCGCGGCCGAAATCGGACTGAAGCTCGACGTTCAACGCGTTCCGGCCGACGGCTATTGGGACAATTATTGGCTCAAGGCGCCGGTCCATTTTGGCAACATCAACCCGCGTCCGACACCGGACATCCTGTTCTCGCTGCTCTATACTTCGGAAGCGCCGTGGAACGAAAGCCAGTACAAATCGGAGAAATTCGACAAGATGCTGATCGAGGCGCGCGGCTCACTCGACCAGGAGAAGCGCAAAGCGATCTATAACGAGATGCAGGTGATGGTCGCAAACGAAGCCGGCACCATCATTCCGGCCTATATCTCCAATGTCGACGCGATCACCGCCAAGCTCAAGGGCTTGGAAGCCAACCCGCTTGGCGGCCAGATGGGTTATGCCTTCGCGGAATATGTCTGGCTCGAAGCCTGATGAAAGCGAACGGTCGGGGTTGCAGCCGCACCGCTGCAGCCCTGGTCCTTTTGGTTTGAAATCTCGAATACCGAAAGGGAACGCGCGTGAACAACCATGTCCTATCACTCGTGTTGAGCAGATTGCTCATCGCCTTCATTACGCTGGTGATCGTCTCCTTCGCCGTGTTCTTCGCCACGACGCTCTTGCCGGGAGACACAGCGACGATCCTGCTTGGCCAGGCTGCCACGCCGGAAGCAGTCGAAGGTCTGCGCAAGGCCATGCATCTCGACGACCCGGCGATCTTCCGTTTCTTGCGCTGGATCGTTGGTTTGCTGCAGGGCGACCTCGGCACCTCCTATGCCAATGAGATGCCGGTCGCCAAACTGATCGGGGGGCGTTTCATCAACACGCTGCAGCTCGCGGGCATCACCGCGCTCTTTTCCGTGCCGATCGCGCTGACGCTCGGCATCACCGCGGCGATGCTACGTGGCTCGCTGTACGACCGCGCCGTCACCGTGCTGACGATCGGCGTCATCTCCGTGCCCGAGTTCATGATAGCGACCTCTGCGGTGTTGATCTTCGCCGTCTACCTGAAATGGCTGCCGGCGCTCTCCTTCGCCAACGAAGTCACGTCGCTGACAGGCCTCCTGCGCATCTATGCCATGCCGGTGATCACCCTTACGTTCGTCATCTCGGCGCAAATGATCCGTATGACCCGGGCAGCGGTGATCGAGACCCTCAACACGCCTTACGTGGAGATGGCGTTGCTCAAGGGCGCCTCGCGGCCGCGCATTGTATTTCGGCATGCGCTGCCGAACGCTCTGGGCCCGATTGTCAACGCGGTCGCGCTTTCGCTCTCATACCTGCTGGGCGGCGTCATCATTGTCGAGACGATCTTCAACTATCCAGGTATTGCCAAGCTGATGGTCGATGCCGTCGCCACCCGCGACCTGCCGCTGATCCAGAGCTGCGCGATGATCTTCTGCCTCGGCTACCTGCTCCTGATCACGGCCGCCGATATCATAGCCATCCTTTCCAATCCGAGGCTCCGATGACAATGACCAGTTCTGAGACCAAGTCCGACCGGATTTCCGGAACCCGGCTCGGCTATCGCTTCAACATCATCGGCATGGTCGGTCTCTCGGTCATCCTTTTTTGGGTGTTGATCGCGATATTCGCGCCGCTGATCATCCCCTACCCTGTTGGCGAGATTGTCGACCTCGATTACTTCGGCCCGATGAGCCGCGACTTCTGGCTCGGCTCCGACTATCTCGGCCGCGACATGCTCTCGCGAATCCTGATGGGCGGCCGCTACACGGTCGGCATCTCGCTTGCGGCAGTTACGATCGCCTGCTTCAGCGGCGTGATGCTCGGCATGATCGCAGCGGTCGCCGGCGGCTGGCTCGACACGGTCCTGAGCCGCCTCCTCGACGCCCTCAACTCGATCCCGAGCAAGCTGTTCGGCCTTGTGGTCGTCGCTGCCGTCGGCTCCTCCATTCCCGTGCTGATCCTGACGCTGTCGGTGATCTATATCCCCGGCGCGTACCGTTTCGCCCGCGCGCTTGCCGTCAATATCAACGCGATGGATTTCATCACTGTCGCCCGCATCCGCGGCGAAAGCACCCTCTATCTCATCCGCTCGGAAATCCTGCCGAACATCGTCGGGCCGGTACTTGCCGACCTCGGCATCCGCTTCGTCTTCATCGTTCTCCTGCTCTCCGGCCTCTCCTTCCTCGGCCTTGGCGTCCAGCCGCCTTACGCCGACTGGGGGGCTCTCGTGCGTGAGAATATCGGCGGTCTGCCCTTTGGCGCACCGGCGGTGATGGCTCCCTCCTTTGCGATCGCCAGCCTCACCATCAGCGTCAACCTGTTGATCGACAACCTGCCAAAGAAGATCCGCGATCGGAGCGAATGATGGTCAATCTCGTAGAAATCCGCGACCTGAAGGTCGAAGCCACCACCGATTCCGGCCGGCGCGTCGAGATTATCAACGGCGTCAGCTTCGACATTGCCGAGGGCGAGATCGTGGCACTGATCGGCGAAAGCGGCTCCGGCAAGACCACGATCGCGCTCACGCTGATGGGCCATGCCCGCCCCGGCTGTCGCATCTCCGGCGGCAGCGTCTCCGTCGCCGGAAAGGATATGGTGACGCTGAGCGAAAAGCAGCGCGCCAGGGTGCGCGGCACCGAGGTCACCTATGTTCCGCAATCAGCCGCCGCCGCATTCAACCCGGCCGCCACGATCATGGACCAGGTCATCGAGGTCACCCGAATTCATGGGCTCATGTCGGCCGACGAGGCGCGCCTCCGCGCTGTCGAGCTTTTCATGGCGTTGTCACTGCCTGAGCCGGAAACGATCGGCAGCCGCTATCCGCACCAGGTTTCCGGTGGCCAGTTGCAGCGCCTTTCGGCCGCCATGGCGCTGATCGGCGACCCGAAGCTCGTCATCTTCGACGAGCCGACGACGGCGCTCGACGTGACGACACAGATCGAGGTGCTGCGCGCCTTCAAGTCAGTCATGAAGAAGGGCGGCATCGCCGGCGTTTATGTCTCGCACGACCTCGCCGTGGTCGCCCAGATCGCCGACCGCATCGTCGTCTTGAAGGGTGGAGAGACCAAGGAGATCGGCACCACCAAAGAGATCCTCGACGGCGCGAAGCACCCCTACACGCGGGAGCTGCTCGCCGCTTTTGAGCCCAAACCCCGTGGCGCTCTGTGCGCGGCACAGAGTGGTTCGGCCCCGTTGCTCGAAATCGAAAATCTCGTCGCGGGCTACGGTCAGGCCCAGGCCGACGGCCTGCCTCTCGTGCGCGCCGTCGAGCATGTCAGTCTCAAGGTGGAGAAGGGGCGCAACCTCGGTGTCATCGGCGAGTCGGGTTGCGGCAAGTCGACGCTCGCGCGCACCATCGCCGGCATACTGCCGGCCGCTGTCGGCAAGATCGTCTTCGACGGCAAGGAACTCGGGCGCAGCGCCCGCGCGCGCTCGCGCGATGAACTGCGCGAAATGCAGATCGTCTTCCAATATGCCGATACGGCGCTTAATCCGGCGAAATCCGTCGAGGACATCTTAGCCCGGCCGCTTAGCTTCTATCACGGCATGAATGCCAAAGCGCGCAGTGCACGCATCGACGAGCTGCTCGAGATGGTGCGCCTGCCGCGCAACCTGCGCCATCGCCGCCCAGGGGAGCTCTCGGGCGGCCAGAAGCAGCGCGTCAACTTCGCCCGCGCACTCGCCGCCGAGCCGAAGCTGATCCTATGCGACGAGATCACCTCTGCATTGGACACGGTGGTCGCCGCCGCTGTCATCGATCTCCTCAAGGAATTGCAGCGCGAGCTCGGTCTTTCCTACATCTTCATCAGCCATGACCTCTCCGTGGTGGAGGCCATCTGCGACGAGATCGTCGTGATGTATGGCGGTAGAAAGGTAGAGGAAATCACGCCGGCGAAGGTCAAGACACCTGAGCATCCCTATTCGCAGTTGCTCTTCTCGTCGGTGCCGAGGCTCGATCCCACGTGGCTCGATGGGCTCGAACAGGATCCGGAGCTCGTGCGAGCCTATTGCCGGCGCTGAGGCGCCGCAGGAGCGGGCCAAATCGCAAGCCCCGGCTGCGCAACCCGGCGCAAAGTGATCCGAAGATCCTACATCCGAAACAGGCTGGTCAGTGGCATGTGCACCTTGACGATCGGCGACTTCAAGACGACGAAACTGAAATACTTGTCGATGCCGACGTCCATGTCGGTGAGGCGCTCCATGATCGTCTGGTATTCGCCGATCCCGGCCGTGACGAATTTCAGCAGATAATCGTAGCCGCCGGACACCAGATGGCATTCGATCACGTGGTCAACCTTCTCGATCGCTGCAAGGAAGCGGGCAAAGTCGATCTGCCGGTGGTTCTTCAATGTGATCTCGGTGAAGACCGTCAGGGTCTGCCCCAACTTGCCGACGTTGATTTGTGCCGAATAACCCTCAATATAGCCCTCCGACTGCAGCTTCTTCACCCGCATGAGGCAGGGGCTCGGCGACAGGTTGACCAGTTCGGCGAGTTCGACATTGGTGATGCGGCCATTCTTCTGCAGTTCGTACAGGATTTTGATATCGATGCGGTCGAGTTTCATGACGCCCTTTCCCCTTGCTGAAGTGGCCAACGGGACAGCAGATTGTGCTGCGACTTTCCCAATGATGACCTTAACACACTGGAGAGACGTGTCGAATTCGTTTGGCACAACGGGTCAAAGCAGAAAGGGCGGCATTGCTCCCGCAAGACGGAATCTTCTGCTGCGCGCCAGCCGCAGTCCAGCAACGCCATTGCGTAATAGCCGCTAGACTGTGCTGGTAACGGAGGTCACGCCATGCCCGCACCGCTGAAATTCATCGACACAACGCCGCAGTTGCCCGAAGCCGCCGATGCCGTCGTCATCGGCGGCGGCATTGTCGGCGTGTTTGCGGCCTACTATCTTGCCCGCCGCGGATTGAAGGTAGCCGTCGTCGAGAAGGGCCGGATCGGCGCGGAGCAGTCGAGCCGCAACTGGGGGTGGTGCCGCCAGCAGAACCGTGACGCCCGCGAATTGCCAATGGCGACGAAGAGCCTCGATCTTTGGGAGCGTTTTTCCGCCGAGAGCGGCGAGGACACCGGCTTCCGACGCTGCGGGTTGTTCTACCTCAGCAATAGTGAAGAGGAACTGGCCGGCTGGGCCCGGTGGCGCGACTTTGCCCGCACACTCGGCGTCACAACGCATATGCTCGACAGTGCCGAGGCGAGCGAACGCGGCGGCGCCACCGGAAAGCCATGGAAGGGGGGCGTCTTTTCGCCGACCGACGGCACCGCCGATCCGGCAAGTGCAGCACCCGCGGTCGCGCGTGCGATCCTCAAGCTTGGTGGCACCGTGCATCAGTCCTGCGCCGCCCGCGGCATACAGACAGAAGGCGGTCGCCTTTCCGGTGTTGTCACCGAGCATGGCACCATCCGCACGAAGACGGCGATCCTTGCCGGCGGCGCCTGGGCCTCCTCCTTCTGCCGGCAGCTCGGCATCCGCTTTCCCCAGGCGTCGGTCCGCTCGTCGATTCTTGCCGTCTCGCCAGGCGCCATCAGCCTTCCGGATGCGCTGCATACGGCCGCCGTTTCGGTGACGCGTCGCGGGGACGGCGGCTACACGCTCGCCATCAGCGGCCGCGGCCGTGTCGATCCGACGCCGCAGCAATTGCGTTTCGCGCCGCAGTTTCTGCCGATGTTCGCTCGGCGCTGGCGCAGCCTTGCACCCGGTGGCCTCGAAGGCTTCCGCTCCGGTCACGAGAGCCTGACTCACTGGCGCCTCGATGCCCCGACGCCAATGGAGCGCATGCGCATCCTTGATCCTGCCGTCGATAAGGACACTATTCGCCTCACCCATTCGCGCGCGCTCGACCTCCTGCCCGACCTGAAGAACACCAGCATCACGGCCGCATGGGCGGGGTATATCGACAGCACGCCGGATGGTGTGCCCGGCATTGGCGAAATCGCCGCCATACCGGGGTTCATCCTCGCCGCCGGCTTCAGCGGGCATGGCTTCGGCATTGGTCCCGGCGCCGGTCACCTGATCGCCGACATCGTCACTGGTGACGAGCCAATCGTCGACCCCCGCGCCTACCATCCGGACCGCTTCCGAAAATCTGCCTGGGGTAAGGTCGCCGAGTTCTAGGGAGGCGAGGCCCGAGGTGCCGTAGCGAAGATGCTGAAGTCGGGCCCGACTGCGACGATCCAGTCCTGGCGGCAGGCCACGAATGGCGCCTTTGGCGCGATAGCACGTGACGGTCGGCCAGCGGCCTCGTGAGGTTCATAGAACCCAAATAGATGCTGGAGGAATGTATTGCCGGGACTGGTATCGCACAGATCATCGGGTGGGGAGCGAACGGCTCGAGAACCGCGCGCCGATCGATCAGCTTCCGGCCTGGCAGGGCTTTTGCTCATTCTGCGCCTGTAGCAAAGAACCAACGGACTAATTTCGGATGGCCGCCGTGAAGCAAAGCTTCTTGGATGCTGTGATCAAGGCGCGTTTCCAGTGCCGGTGACGGCCTGGACTTTGACACCATGGTCAAGCGGCCCCTGCGTCAAAATCCGGATCAGCATGAGGCGAGTTCTTTTTGCTCGCTGTCGGGACAGAACAAAAAGTGAATCCCGGAAAAGCGGACGCGGGAGTACGTATATTCTAGTAAAAATGTAGAGACACTTTAATTTGGCGTCGTCTTATTCCGGAGGGTATGATGAAAATCACAAGACGAGCTTTCACTGCGGTGGTGGCAGGTGCCATCGCGACACCTTTGACGCATGTTCGACTGGCTGGCGCTGCTGACAAGGTCGTACGTATCGGCTACCAGAAATATGGGACTCTGGTGCTTCTCAAGGGCAAAGGGACGCTGGAGAAGAAACTTGAATCCATCGACTACAAGGTTGAATGGACCGAGTTTCCGGGCGGTCCCCAGCTCCTCGAGGCTCTGAATGCTGGTGCTGTCGATTTCGGATCGACAGGCGAAACGCCGCCGATCTTCGCCCAGGCCGCGAACGCTCCGCTTGTCTACATCGCACACGAGCCGCCCGCCCCGCGCGGCGAGGCCATACTTGTCCCGAAGGATAGCCCCATAAAGTCTGTTGCGGACCTGAAGGGCAAGAAGGTCGCCTTCAACAAGGGCTCGAACGTGCATTACCTGCTCGTCAAGGCGCTCGAAGAAGCTGGCTTGTCCTATGAGGATGTGACGTCATCCTTCCTCGCCCCGGCCGACGGTCGCGCAGCCTTCGAAAAGGGCGCGGTGGACGCATGGGTCATCTGGGATCCCTTCCAGGCAGCTGCGGAAGTGGCGATCGAAGCGCGAGAGCTCAGAAACGGCGAGGGTATCGTTCCCAATCACCAGTTCTATCTCGGCACCAGGACGCTGGTCGACGGCCACGCCCAGGCGATCGATGTCTTGATCGACGCCATTTCTGAGATTGACGAATGGACCAAGTCCGACACGACGGCTGCGGCTGCAGAGCTATCCCCATCGGTTGGCATCCCTGAACCTGTCCTCGTCAAGGCGCTCGAGCGTCAATCCTACGGGGTCAAGAACCTTGATGACTCTGTCGTCGCGCAGCAGCAAGACATCGCCGACACCTTTTTCAAACTCAAGCTTATTCCCAAGAAGGTGACGATTGCCGACGTTGTCCGCAAGGGCAAGGCCTGATACCCGGCGGCTGCACGTATCACGTCGACCGATGGATAAAAGAGTTCCGCTTCTGTCGGGAGTCGCAGCCTTTCGGAAAAAGGTTGAAGGCCGCCAGCTGAGAGACGACCGTCAGATAATCGTAATTCCTGCGCGCTTACCCCAGCCTCTCAGCTCCAGAAGAAGGTTGGGATTTGTAGCAACATCGATACAATCCAAGACATCAAAGTCGCTCTCTCGGACACGATCTCCAAAAAAGACCAGGCAGCTCTCCGGATCGCATTGGCGCGACGTCCAGATCATGCCTTTGATATCCGGATACGCTCTGTGAAGCGCCTGCGCCCACAAGACTGTTTTCAGATAGGTCGACTTTGGTGTCTCTATCAAATTCGTGCGGGCGATACCCCAGGCTTTGAGGTCCGGGGAATAAAGATTGACGACAGGGAGGTCTTTATTTGGAACGATTCTGCTGACGCTCCGCGATTTGACCGTGCTTAAGCGAGTGGTTTTAAATCGCGCGGTAGGAGCAATATCATGAAATATGCTCTCGAACGCGGCAGCCTCCCGGCTGGTCGCCGCATAAAGCGATGGAACACATGTGCCAGTCACGTCTGCGAATGGCGCAAATCTTGTCGGTTGCCCGAGGCACGGATTGAACTGACCCGGACGAAACGCAGATGCGTGTGTCCGATGAAGTACCGATCCAGCGCTGATCGTCGCGACATTGACGGTCGCGAATGCAGCCGGTGGAGGAGGAACACTGTTCCCCCTCACCCAATAACCTCCTCATGTTCCTTCTTCGCTGCAGCCACCAGGGCGTCGGCATTGTCGAGGAGATCGATAGGTGCGGCATCTTCCAGCCAGCCGTTCGAAGACACCAACCACAACGCCTTCTGCCAGGCTGTCATGGATTGAGGAAGCGCCGCCAGAACCTGCTTTATGGTTGGGTGCGGTCGGCCGTCCTGGAACTGAAACGCCGGGAAAAACTCAGAGCCTCGATGCTGAACGGAAATGATTTCGCCATTCTTCTTCCAGCGCGCTGCTGTTGCGTAACTGTTCTTTGCGCTGGATCCAGACTGCTTTCCAACATCGATACTATTTAGTTGAGGCAACTCCTGGACAAAGCGATCACGTAACGCAAGATTGTCTGCCGCAAGCACGCCGCGCGCATCTTCGAGTTCGTCCGGCAAAAGCACTTCCGCTAGTTTGCCTATTGCTGCTTCCAGTCGATTCTCTTCGACCGACCCGCTTACCCGGACCAGTGCGTCAGCGAAAGTTTTTACCGACTCCTTGCCGGCCCCGGATAAATTCCGGTGGAGACGCAGAATGACGGAGTCGCCGAATGCGATTTCGGCCACCGCATTGGCGAACCGCTGTAGCTCTTGCTCAGTTCCTCCGACCCTCAAAGTCTTGCCTTTCCGCAAAGAACCGAGGGCCTCAAAAATCGCAGCCGATAGTTTCGCCTGGACAGCGCTTGTATCCTTGCTGGCGATCGCCGGTGAAGCCAGGTCATCTATCAGTATGGCATGGTCGAACAGTGGCTGCATTGGGAGCCTCATGAGTTTAGTGATAAATCCTCTATATCACTTATGTCACGCCGCGTCGATATCAAGTCGCCGGCCAGGATGGAGCCCGTGGGTCGTGGCAAAGTTGCCGCACGCGGTCGAAAACGGCGCAGCCGTTCTCCTGCGGATGGCATTACACGCCGCAATGCGAAAGGAACCAGACTCGGGTCTTCAGATTTTATTTTATACCATTCAGGCGGCGCAAGTTCTTGCGCATACGTATTGCTGCATCGCAACATTCGTGCTTTAGTTCGTTATCTGAGCAAGGATATCGACCATGTCCCAAGTAGCTCTCCAGTCGAAAACGCTCCCCACGGTTCTGGTTGTCGAGGCCAGCGCCGAACTGCGAGCAGCGATGCGGCGGGCGATCGAAATGGCCGGTCTGGCGGCCGTGGATGCCGCCGGCGGCGAGGAAGCTTTGCGCATCCTGGATCGCCGGAACGACATCGACTTGGTCTTCACGGCGATAAACATGCCGGGCAACGTAGACGGTGTAAATCTCGCCGTGAGGATCCACCGGCAATGGCCCGAACTCGCCATTGTCATTACGTCCGCCGTCGTGAGCTTGCGGCAGTCCTCGTTGCCCGAACGGTGCCGTTTTCTGAAGAAACCGTACAATAGCGCCGAGGCGATCAAGTGCTTCAGGTTCTTGCTGGGGTGTTGAAATGGCACAAACATTGCGACCATCGCCCATTTCACTCAGGAGTTTCTGCGCCTGAGAGAGCCTGCGCGAGCTTCGCGTGCGGTGTCACCGTTCGTCCCGAACCATCGTACTTTCTGGGGGAACGCATGCGCGTACTTGATGCACGCCAGCCATCGGGAAGCGTCGCTGAACTACGAACAACTCCACAAGCTGACGCTCATGATGACCCGCGACAGTTCCGAAGTCCTTCAAATATTTCAGCGCATGGTCTTCAACGTGTATGCTCGAAACCAAGACGACCACGCAAAGAACCACCCTTTCTGGACACTCACTCCTACTTACGATCTCACCTTCTCCTCAGGGCCAGGAGGAGAACACAGCGCTGATGTCGCGGGCGAAGGAAGAAGTCCAGGTATGCAGCACCTGCTGACCGTCTCCAGGGAAGCGTCTCTGGCTTACGTCTTCGGAACCGGGGGCGCCAGCTATTAAAGGGGGTGGACGCCCCTTCAATGCGCGCAGGTGACAGCGGCCAACAGACCCTGCTCGACGGTCTTGAGCAATTGCAATCGATCCTTTGTGGGCAACGACTACGAAACGTCCCCGGCCGTTGCTGGCAGTGTGGGCGCCGGGACCCGTCGGCAATACACCGCCATCGGCGACACGGGTAAACATCGGCTCGTTGGTGGAGCGGACACTGAACCGTTACCGCGCCAGCCATCCGCCATCGACTGGCAGGACGATGCCGTGGACATAGTCGGATGCCTGTGATGCCAGGAAGACCGCTGCGCCGCCGAGTTGTGTGGGGTCGCCCCAGTGGCCAGCCGGGATGCGGGCAAGGATGGCGGCGCTGCGGTCAGCATCCTCGCGCAGGGCAGTGGTGTTGTTGGTCACGAAATAGCCCGGCGCAATGGCATTGACGTTGATGCCCTTGCCGGCCCATTCGCAGGCCAGCAATCTCGTCAATCCGGCAAGTCCGCTCTTTGAGGCCGTGTAGGAGGGAATGCGGATGCCGCCCTGGAAGGACAATAGCGAGGCGATGTTGATGATCTTGCCGCTGCCTCTTTCCAGCATATGCCGGGCAGCAGCCTGCGACAGGAAGAAGACGCTCTTCAGGTTGATGTCCATGACCGCATCCCAATCGGCTTCCGTGAAGTCGATGGCATCGGCCCGACGGATGATGCCGGCATTGTTGACCAGGATGTCGAGCTTGCCGAAGGTCGCAACCGTTTCGTCGACGATTGCCTTGACGGGCTCGATAAAACCGAGATCGGCCTTGATGGCGTGAAAGCCTGCGCCGGTCTTGCGAACCGCGGCTTCGGTCTCGTCCATCGCCGAGCGGCCGACGGCAACGATTGAAGCGCCGGCGGTGGCCAGCGCGACCGCGATCGCCTGGCCAAGGCCGGTATTGGCACCGGTGACCACCGCCACCTGGCCGGAAAGGTCGAACATGGTCATGACAGCCTCACGTCAGAAATTCGGCGCGATGCGGCGTGAAGGTATCGATCAGCCGACCCTCTTCCAGCGCCTTGACCCCATGCACCAGGTTGGGAGGCACGATGAAGCTTCCACCCTGATAGAGGGTTTCGGTGCGGCCATCGATCGTCACCTCGAAACTGCCTTGCGCCACGTAGCTTGCCTGGATATGCGGATGCGAGTGCTGCGCGCCGATGGCATCCTTCTCGAAGGCAACCTCCACCATCATCATCTCCGGCAGATAGGCCATGATACGGCGGCTTACGCCCGGCTCCGGGCTGACCCACTCGGCACCCTCGGCCGATACGAAAAGATCACTCGCTGTCATCGTCCGTCCTCACTTCAGATCTTCGATGGCGATGAGATCGACATCGGTGTAGTCGACATTGTCGCCGGCCATTGCCCAGATGAACGCATAGCTCGATGTGCCGGCCCCGGAATGGATCGACCAGCCGGGCGCCAGAATGGCCTCCTCGTTCTTGACGATGAGATGGCGTGTCTCCTCAGGCTCGCCCATCAGATGCAGGACGCGGGCCTTTTCCGGCAGATCGAAGTAGAGATAGGCCTCCATGCGCCGGTCATGCACGTGGCAGGGCATGGTGTTCCACACCGAGCCCGCCGCAAGCGTCGTCATGCCGACGACGAGCTGGCAGGTCCTGGCGCCCTGCGGATGGATGAACTGGAAGATCGAGCGCTCATTGCTGGTCGCCTGAGAGCCAAGGTCGATACGCTTGGCATCGGATATACCGATGCGTTTCGAGGCGTGACGGACATGCGCCGGCGCACTCAGAAGGTAGAACTTCGCCGGCTCGGCCGAAACGGAACGGAACGTTACCAAACTCCCCATCCCGGCATAGACCATGTCGCGGGCGCCGGCCTGAAACTCCTCGCCGTCGACGACAACGATACCCGCACCACCAATGTTGACCGCGATCAGCTCACGCCGGGCAAGTAGCGCGTCGGTTCCGGCAGGCTTGATCGTTTCCAGTGCCAGCGGGGCAGACGTCGGCATCGCGCCGCCGACGATCATGCGGTCGTAGTTGGTGTAGTGCAGCTGAATGCGCCCGGGCGCAAACAGCGGCGGCAAGAGGAAATTCTCGCGCAGCTCGGCCGTGTTGAACCTTGCCGCCGTCTTCGGGTCGATCGCGAAGCGGTTGGTAAAATCGGTGTGGCCCATCATGCCCTCCCAGAACCTCTTATTTCAAGTCATCATACATATTGATCACAGTGTGGCAACACACACCCTTCAATTGCATCAGCAACAGACGCGGGAAATACCGCACTGAATTATTGCTTTTCCTTATTAAATTTGATTATTAGCCGGACAAAATCCTCGTTGCTGCAATTTTTGTATGATGACTTCTGGCATAGTTGTCTCAACGAGCCGCTCGCGATATGCTCAAGCATCTTTCACGGACATGATGACGCCCTTGAACACCGCGCCCCCTCCGGTCGATCTCAATTCATCCCGACGGCAGAAGCTCTCCGAACGGATTGCCGGTTCTCTTCGCCAGGATTTCCTTTCGGGCCAGGTCTCCCTTGGCCAGAAGTTGCCGACAGAGACCCAGCTCGCCGGAACCTTCGATGTCAGCAGAACCGTCATTCGCGAAGCAATCGCCGCCCTCGTCGCCGATGGATTGCTGGAAACGAGGCAGGGCGCCGGCACCTTCGTGATCGGCCATCAGTCGTCCAGTCCGATCTTGAGGCAGGATAGATCAAGCAATATATCGCACGCGCTGAACGTGCTTGAAGTTCGCATCGCGCTCGAGGCCGAAAGTGCGGCGCTGGCCGCAACCCGCAGAAATGCGTCGCAGGAAGCGCAGATCCAGGAGAGCTTTTTCGAATTCGATCGCCTTCTGCAACTTGGCAAGCCGACGGGCCAGGCTGACTTCGCCTTCCACCGTTCCATTGCCGAGGCAACCAACAATCCATTCTATGTCGAAGTTCTCGACGCGCTCGGCGAGCGTACCATCCCGTGCGACGTCAATTCGCCCTATGCCACCGAAGATGTGCTCTCGTATGACTATCAGGCCGGATTGCAGAGAGAGCATCTCGCAATACTGAACGCAATTTCTGCAGGCGATGCTGCTGGTGCGCGCGATGCCATGCGCGCTCATCTCTCGGCAAGCCAGGAACGATATCGCGACCGCCTGCGGGATCGGCGAACGCGATATCAAGGCGTTGTCGAGGCGACCTAACGGATAACGGCGTTCAATCGGTCCGGGTCGACTGGCGTCATCATGACCCTACGATACGGTCTGCATCCATCAAATGTGCCAATCGTTGCCCGCACTGGCTTCCGTGGCTGCGTGCACTGGACTATCCGCAAGAGCATACGCCCTGATATAGTCGATGTGCATTTCCGAACCATTTGCCAGACCGTTCGATGGCGTTCCCGCGGGGCCGCCGACAGCAAGATTGACCAGCATGTACATGGGATCGTGCATGTCCTCGGGTGTATCCGTCTGCGCAACGGCGACATCGTCGAAGTACCAGGTGATGTGATCCTCGTCCCAGAGGACGCCATAGTTGTGGAAGCCTTGAGTGCTTGCCACTTTGACAGGAAAGGACGTCATCGAATGCGCACCGCTGTGGTCGCTGTGTACCGTGACATTGACAGTGTTCGGGTCCTGCCCGCGCATCTCGACGACATCGAGTTCTGGCGGCCAGGATCCGTCCTCCGGAAGCAGCCAGAAGGCAGGCCAGACGCCCTGCTCTGTCGGCATATCGGCACGGATTTCGAAGTAGCCATAGGTCTGGGCGAAGGATGAATGCGTGTTCAGAAGACCGGATGTGTAGTCGTAGCCGTTGATCTGCGACTGGATCGCCTGCGAGGCCGGTTCCGCTGAAATCGTCAATACGCCGTAGCTCACCGAGAACGGATTTGCCGCTGCGGTCGGCGCGTAGGACGGGTTGATGTACCATTGAAGCTCACCATTGCCCGTCAGCGGACTGCCGCGTTCTGGCGCCCACCAGAATTTCGCATCCCATGTCCCTTGATCTCCGCTGCGTAAAGACAGGCTGTTGAACTCGTCGTCGAAGGTCAGCGCCAGGTGAGAACGGTCGAGCGTCAATTGGAATTGGCTCGCCTGCAGATCCGACGCCACGGTATTGGCGAAGACGAGGCTCTCGCCGCCGCCGAGATCGAGCCGCAGATTGGCGCCCTCCTGAACGGTATGAGCCAGGACCTGCTGGAACGACGAAAGCCCATAGCTGTTCAGCCGCACGGTATCGTCGCTGCTGAAATCGACGATCAGGTCGCTTCCGTTGCCCCGAGTGAAGAGGAATGTATCGGCCCCGCCTCCCCCGATCAGCACGTCATTGCCGGCGCCGCCGTCGATCGTTTGGCTTCCCGAGGCTCCGGAGATGATATTGTCCTGCGCGTTGCCGAAAGCATAGCGCCCGTTGCCGGTCACAGTCAGGTTCTCGAAATTCTCAGGCAGCGTGTAGCTCATCCAGGTGTTGATCGTGTCGATCCCTGCTCCAGGCGCCTCCACCGCGCGATTTATGCTGGAATAGAGATAGTAGATGTCATCGCCGGTTCCGCCGTGCATGGTCACGTTGACGGAGCTGTCACCCCATATTGAATCGTTACCGGACGTTCCGTTCAGCACGGGGCCGGAGCCGGTCGCGGAAAACCATGCGGTCGAGGCGCCACTGTAAAACAGCGGTTGGCCGACGGCGTTTTGTATCGACTTTGCCATTATCAACTCCTTCGGGTTTTGATAGGTCTCAAGGGTCTTGCTTCTCCCATGGCTGCAACTATTCCTCCCGAAATGCACGGGCCAGCTGGTCCGTGAACGGCTTTGCAAGATAGCCGAGTGCTGTGCGCTCGCCCGTCTCGATGAAGGCTTCGACGGGCATTCCGGCAACCGGTGCCAGCGCGCCAAGCCTTTGCCATTCGCTCTCGGGCACCGCGACCCGAAGCGTGTAGTAGGATTGACCAGAATGTGTGTCCGTCGTCAGGTCAGCGGATATCGACGCAACGCGTCCCCTCAGTTCCGGCGTGGTGCTGTAGCTGAACGCAGAGAACCGCAGGCCGACTTCCTTGCCAACAGCAACCTGGTCGACATCCTGTGGCGACAGCTTCAGTTCGGGCGTGAGCACATCATGATCGGGCACGATCTGCATGATGGCCTCGCCGGGCGAAATCACGGCCCCCGGCGCATGGACGGCGAGCTGGTGGACGATGCCGTCTTGCGGCGCCCTGAGGTCGACGTGTCGCAGCTCATCCTCTATCGCAATGCGGCGCTCGGCATATTCACCGCTGTCGCCCTCGGCCTGCCTGAGCTGCTCGGACACCTCGCTTCGATGGTCGTCGCCCACCTGGATAATCTGCAGCTCTGTTTCGGCGATCTTGCCGTTGATTTCGGCTGTCGAGGCAACGAGGCTCCCGGCCTCTCCTGTCAAATCGGCCGCATCACGTTGCAAGGCATAGACCCGTGTTGCCGGAATGGCTCCCTGTCGAAGCAGCGGCTCAAGGCTTGCGAGTTCCTTGTCGATGATGCCGATCGCACGGCGCTTGCCGTCCTGCTGCGCTGTCAGACCTTCGGCCTGTTGCTCAAGCTGGCGCACGCGCTCGCGCAGTTGCGCCGTGCGTCCGCGAAGCGATGCGCGGCGGTCATCGAACAATCGCTGCTCGGCGCTCGTAAGGGCGGCAGCCTGAGCAGCATCTGTGCCGCTGACGACTGCCGGAAATGCGATGGCATCATGGCCGTCGCGCTCTGCTGCAAGCCTGGCGGATCGCGCCGCAAGCTCTCTCAGCCGTCGCGATATAATCGCAAGGTTCGCCTTCGTCTGCGTGTCGTCGAGATGAACGAGGATCTGGCCAGCCGTGACGCGATCACCGTTGCGGACGAAGACCTTCCCCACGGTGCCGCCTTTCTGGTGCTGCACCGGCTTGACGTAGCTGTCGACGACAAGTGCTCCCTGAGCGATCACTGCGCCGTTTATGCGGATCGCCGAGGCAAGCCCCCCAAGCACGCCGACAAGAAGGATGCCAGTTGCCAGAGCGAGAAAAGTGAGGCGGCGGATCGCCCCTTCTGTCGATGTAACGGCTGCTCTGATCATGACGAAAGCCCCTCGCCAGCGCGCAACAGTCTGACAAAGGAACCGGTAGCGGAGACGGGCTTTGGTCCCGTCTTGAGAACATCGCTCTTTTGACCGAACGCTTTGGCACGACCGCCGTCGAGAACCAGCACCTTGTCGACGACAGAAAGCGCGCTCGAGCGGTGGGCGATGATCAACACCACCCCTTGCCGCGAGCGGATACCCTCGATCGCCTGCGCGAGTGCCAGCTCACCCTGAATGTCGAGATTGGAATTCGGTTCATCGAGCACAACGAGGAATGGATCGTCGTAGAGTGCCCTCGCCAACCCGATGCGCTGTCGCTGGCCCGCAGATAGCGCCGTTCCCTGCGCACCGATCCGTGTGTCGAAGCCATCAGAAAAACCCACAATCATATCGTAGACGCCCGCGGCCCGGGCGGCAGCGATGATCAACTCCGAAGAGGCTTCCGGGTCAAACCGGGCGATGTTGTCGGCAATAGTCCCCTCGAACAAGGACACGTCTTGCGGCAGATAGCCGATGTGGTGGCCGAGCGCTTCGGGCGCCCATTGTGAAAGCGACGCTCCGTCCAGCCTGATATCTCCGGCAAAGGCCGGCCACAGCCCGACGACACCGCGCGCCAGCGAAGACTTGCCCGAAGCGCTCGGGCCGATAATGCCAACTGCCTCACCCGCTTTGACCTCGAAAGACACGCCGCGAATGATTGGCACTTTCGAGCCCGGAGCTGCGAGGTGAAGGTTGTCCACCATTAACGATTGCCGCGGCGCCGGCAGCGCGACGTCGTGCAGCGTCTCCTCCGTGAGCCGGACCTCCCGGTCGAGCCGAGACCATGCTTGGCGCGCAGTTGCAAATCCTCTCCAATGTGCGATGGCAAGCTCGATCGGGGCGAGCGCACGGCTGACGAGAATCGAGCTTGCAATCATGATGCCGCCGGTTGCTTCCTGGCGAATGACCAGTATGGCGCCCACCGCCAGCACGGCAGACTGCAGCAACATGCGCGCCGACCGCGACAGCGTCGAAAGCGAGTTGACGAAGGTGGCGGTGCGCAAGTGACTGTCGAGGTGGCGCCGGTTGACCTCAGCCCAGCGCGCCGAAAGCGCAGCTGCAAAACCCATTCCAACGACCGCTTCGGAGTTGCGCCTCGCGGTTTCAGCAAATTCCATTCGCTCAGCCAGGATCTTGGCCGTCGCCCTTACGGGTTCGCGCGACTTGAGCTCGGCCAGCAGCGCCAGACCCGTCAAGATCACGGCGCCTGCCGCGGCTGTGACGCCAATCCAGTGGTGAAACAGGAAGCAGAGCGCGAGATAGAATGGCATCCAGGGCAGATCGAACAACGATCCCGGACCCGGGCCGGACAGGAATCCACGAACCGTATCGATATCGCGGATCGTCTGCAGACCATCTCCCGGCGACGGTTTGCGCGATGCTGACAGGGCGACTGAGAGAAAGGCACGCCCTGAGAAGTGCTCGTCCACCGCCCGTCCGATCTGCCCTAAAAGCAGGGATCGCGTGAGATCAAGCAGCCACTGGAACGTGAAGAGGGCCACAACGATGACCACCAAACCGACGAGGGTCGGCAGGCTGCGGCTGGGAATGACGCGATCATAGACCTGTAGCATGAAGAACGAACCAGTGAGCGCCAGGACGTTGACAAGGCAACTGCTCACACCAAGTCCGACAGCACCTAAGCGCAACGACGAGAAGAGGCCAAAGAGAGATCGAGGCTGAGAAAGGGATCCGGTTTCAGACAAATGGGCTCCTTGGGGTCATAGCGCAGACGCACCGTGGCCGAAGCGTCGGCGACACGCGAAATCGAGATCGTTTGCCTAGACTGAGCCAAAAGGGACCGGATGACGACCGCAAACGGCGGTTTCTGTTCCACTGAGCGCTAAGTCACCAAACGAGGTGTTAAGCGCTAAGTCGTATCCCAGTCACGTCGTTAAACGACTGTCCTCTTCCAAGCGCAATCGCGTGATTGCTGCCCAATCGACCAGTACTTGTAAGCGAACCTCAGGAATTGAATAAAATTGCGGTTGCATTTGCGCTTGGATTTGCGTTTCGAGCGGCGGCTTCGAGGGCTCTGCAAGTCTCGCCGAGCGCGATCCCGTTCAAATGATCTGCGTTATGCAGCTGATTGGCGAGCAACAAACGCCTGCACCAAGCGATCGGACGAGTTTGACCAGCATGGGACTAAGTATCGCGCTCCATCCCGAAGCCCTCGACTGTCAAAATTGCTGACCGCGGCGCGGACAGATGGCTGAGAACTCTGCTTAGGGTATGAATCCGCCAACCAACATCGATTTATGCCCCAGCGTCAGAATAACAGTCGCCACAATGCCCCGGCGGCCTCCAAAGTGGCGGTGACTGAACCACGGTCGCCAATTGCACGCGACAAACGCACTCATCGGTAAATTCGTATGTTTATCGACAAAAAACACTTGTCAACGCCAAGATAGATGATAACGTTTCAAGTAATTTGAGAGCCGACAGGCATTAGTCAACGTTTGGGAGGACGTGACATGACCAGCAGCATCGAATTTATGCCAGAAATCCGTCGCCGCACCCTGCTTGCGGGGGTTGGTGGCGCCGCTCTGCTCGCCATGACCGGCGGATTGGCTCGCGCGCAGGAGACCGTTAGCGGCGAACTCGTGGTTCTCAACTGGATCGGCGGTTCCGAACTTGAAATGATGCGCGAGATCCAGAAGGCGTTTCTCGCGAAATATCCCAATGTGACGATCCGCGAGGTCGCGATCACCGGCCAGGGCGATATGCGCGGCGGTATCCGCACCGCATTAATGGGCGGAGAAGTGGTGGACGTCCTTTTCAACACCTGGCCGGCCTTCCGCAAGGAACTCGCGGACGCAGGAATGCTCCGCCCTATCGACGATCAGTGGAAGTCCTACGGCTGGGACAAGGTCATCAGCCCCGCCTGGAAGGAACTTGGTTCGATTGGCGGCGCCCCTTATGGCCTCACCTACACTTTCGGTGACCGCTCCGGTATCTGGTACATGAAAGAACATCTCGCCAAGGCTGGCATCGCTGCGCCACCGAAGACTTGGGACGAGTTTATTGCGAGCTTCGACAAGCTGACAAAGGCCGGCTACACCGCGCCAGTCGCCATTCCTGGAAAATATTGGGCACATGCAGAGTGGTTCGAGACCCTGCTGCTCAGGACGGCGGGAGTGGAGACGGCGACTAAGCTTGCGGCGCATGAGATTCCCTGGACCGATCCGGCCGTGAAGACGGCTCTTTCAAAATACGGACAGATGCTCCAAGCGCATTGCTGTGGTGCGACCAATTCGATGCTGGCCAACGACTGGGACGGCGAAGCGGATCAGATCTTCCAGGCGAATGCAAAGAATTATCTGCTGATCGGCATGTGGATGAACAACCGCGCCAAGAACGATTACAAGCTCGCCGAGGGCAAGGACTACGGTTTCTTCCAATTTCCCACCCTTGGTATGGGGCATGACGACACCTCGAGCATCGACGCCAAGGAGCTTCTCGTCACCGCGAATGGTCCCAACCCCAAGGCGGCCGATGCCTTCCTCGACTTCTGGACCAGCGCGCAGGCCGCCAACATCCTGGCCAAGGCGGGCTACGCCTCTCCCAGCAGCAACATTGACGCGTCGCTTTATGGCGAGGCCCAGAAGACGGCGACGCAGGCCGTCGCAAGTTCGAAGCTGCAGTTCGTCCTCGGCGACTTGCTGCCTGGTGATCTCGTCGACGAGTACCGTGTACAGCTCCAGAAGTTCTTGCAGGATCCGTCCGACACCAATGCCGACACGGTTCTCGCCGCCATCGAAGCGAAGGCGAAGGAATCCTACTGATGGCCGGCACCTCTGTTTCCCACCTGCGGGAAGCGGCGGGCCTGTTTCACGGTTCTTCGCCGGCGACCGCTGTCAAAAGCCGCCGTCGGCTCAGGGAAACGCCCGCCGCACTGATCCTCATCGCACCGGTAATCGTGCTATTTGCGATCTCCGTGGTCTATCCGCTCGCGGAGACAATCCGGCTGAGCTTCTGGGATATCCAAGGGCTGAGGAAGCCGGCATACGTGGGTCTCGGGAACTACGCGAAGCTCTTTGCCGATCCAGCGTTCCGAAACACCCTTCTGACGACCCTGATATTCACGATTGGTACGACGGTGATCTCGGTCGCGATCGGTTGGGTGCTCGCCATGATGTGCGCCTTTGCACCGCGTCAGACGTTGCCATTCCGCGTCATGATTTTCGCGGCCTTCGGAATCTCCGAGGCGGTCTCCGGCTATATGTGGATCGGAATTTACCGAGCGGATGCCGGCGGCCTCCTGAATTCGCTCATACAGCTCTTTGGATTTCCGGGATTTGCGCACGCGTGGCTCGGCGACGCCAACACGGCCCTATGGGCATTGATCATTGCGGCGTCGTGGAGTGGCGTCGGGCTGCCGTTAATGCTGATCTTTGCCGCCATCCAGGCGATCCCCAAGTCAGTCCTCGAGGCCGCCTACATGGACGGTGCCAGGCCAGTCTCGACGATGCGCCACATCATGATGCCGCTGTCGATGCCAGGCGTGCGCGTCGCCGTCTTTATAAACTTGCTCGGCGCGCTACGCGCCTTCGACATCATCTACATCCTAACCGGCGGCGGGCCTGTCCGCTCGACCGAGACGGTCGGTTATTTCATGTACCGTGAGTCCATGACGCAATTCAAACTCGGCTATGGGGCGGCGGCGACGGTTATTCTCCTCCTCGCCGTCCTTATCATTTCCACTCCCGCAATCCTTCAGCGAACGGCAGGTGCGAGATGATCGGTAAGGCTCCGCGCTGGATCATCGTCGTGGTGGGGATCGTCGCCTTCATCTGGGTCATTCCGATCGTCGGCATCGTCGTCACCTCGCTGCGGCCGCCGCAGGGCGTGTCGCTTGGCTGGTGGCGCTTCGAACACTTCGACTTCACGCTGAACGCGTGGCGGCAGGTTTGGGTTAAGTATCCGCTCGCGCAGTCCATGTGGACCACCGTGAAGCTTGCGGGAATCTCCACGGTGCTGACGATGTTACTCACGCCGGCTGCGGCCTATGCCTTCCACTTCCTGAAATTTCCGTCGCGGCGCCTGCTGCTGATCATCATCATCAATGCGTTTGTGCTACCCCAGCAGGTGGTGATCATTCCGCTCTTCACGCTCTGGCGCGACCTCGGCCTGATCGACAACATCTTCTCGATCCTCATCCCCTATGTCGGGTTGTCCTTCGCGTGGTCGATATTCCTCGTGAAGAACTTCTTCGAAGACTTCCCGCACGAGTTGGTGGAGGCCGCAAAAATCGACGGGTGCGGCCCGCTGGCGACGTTCTGGTACGTCGTGCTGCCCAACAGTCTGTCGCCGATCTTCGCCGTCGGAATTCTGCAGTTTCTCTGGACCTGGAACTCCTTGCTGCTGCCGATGCTTTTCCTTCGCAACAACGTCCCCCTTCCCGTTCTGCTCGCACGCATCTCGGGAAGCTACGAAATCAACTGGGACCAGCGATCGGTGGCCGCCATCGTCACCACCATCGTTCCCCTCCTCGTCTTCCTCGTCTTCCAACGTCAGTTCGCCGCCGGATCGCAGACGCGCACCGGAGCAAAGGAATAGGATCATGCCCAAGAATACGAACAAGCCATTGCGCTACCGCCAGATCCATCTCGACTTCCATACGTCGGAACACATCCCAGGCATCGGCGCCGATTTCGATCCGGACGCCTTCGTTTCGACGCTGAAGGACGCGCACGTCGATTCCATCACGATTTTCGCCAAGTGCCACCATGGTTGGTCCTACTACCCGACCAAGGTCGGCAAGCCGCATCCGCAACTCGCGCGCCCGGATCTCCTCGGGGAGATGGTGACGGCTCTCTCGGCAGCCGACATCGAAAGCCCGATCTACATCTCCGTGCAGTGGGACGAGCTGACTGCACGAGAACATCCCGAGTGGCGTGCGATGAACGCTTCGAACCGATACCAGCACGCAATCCCGACAGATCCTTCGGCGGGCAAGCAACTCAGCCCCGCGTGGCATACGCTCTGCCTCAACCATGCGGGACTGCGGCACTACATCCTCGAACAGGCGCGCGAGGTCGCCCGGCTCTATCCGACGCAAGGTCTCTTCTTCGATATCATTCTGACGCCGGACTGCGTTTGCTCCGCCTGCGTCGAGCGCATGCTTTGCGAAGGCCTCGATCCGGAGAACCCGGACGACCGCCTCAAGAACGACGAAGCGGTCAACGAACAGTTCCGTAGCGAAACGAGCAAGGCGCTCTTCGAGGAGTTCCCCGGCCTGCGCGTCTTCTATAACTGCGGCCACATCCACAAACAGGGTCCGGGACGGTTCGTCACATATTCCCATCTCGAACTTGAAAGCTTGCCGACCGGCGGCTGGGGTTACGACCACTTCCCTTCGAGCGCTCGCTATGCGGCGACGCTTGGCATGGATTTCCTCGCCCATACCGGCAAGTTCCACACCTCATGGGGCGAATTCGGTGGCTTCAAACACCCTGACGCGCTTGAGTACGAGTGCGCGCAGATGATCGCGCTCGGCTCCAAGTGCCTGGTGGGCGACCAGCTTCACCCCAACGGGGCGATCAACCCCGACACCTACGCCTCGATCGCGCCAGCCTACCGTCGCGTCGAGAAGCTTGAGCCCTTCCTCGAAGGCGCCAAGCAGATTTCCGAGATCGCCATCCTCTCGGCCGAACATATGAACCCGCGGGGCACCCGCAATCATCCGAGCGACGACGGCGCCGCGCAGATGCTGCAGGAATTGAAGCGTCCGTTCGACGTGCTGGACCTGTCCGGTCGCTTTGAAGACTACCGCCTGCTGATCCTCCCGGACGAGATTCCTGTCGACGCCGCGCTCGCCGCACGGCTGAATTCCTATCTCGCCGGCGGTGGCAAGATCCTCGCCTCCTGGCATTCGGGCATCGGGGAGGACGGAAGCTTTGCGATCGACTTCGGCATAGAACGTGATCCGACGCCGATTGCTTTCAAGCCGAGTTACGTGAAGGCGAAAAAGGACCTGGATCCGTCGATGCCGGAAACGGCCTTCGTCTTCTATGACGAGGCCGAAACGGTGCGTGCAGCCGGAGCTAACGTCCTTGCGGGCATCTATCCGTCCTACTTCAATCGCTCCTACAGGCATTTCTGCTCGCACCAGCATGCGCCGGACGATCCTGATTCCGCAATGCTGGGTGCGGCGGCGACGGAGCACAACGGAGCGGCTTATGTCGCCTATCCGATCTTCCGTCTCTACCGGGCCATGGGACAGCCCCTCTACAAATACCTTGTTCGTGGCCTGATCCATCGCCTTGTTCCCAATCCCGCTATGGTCACCGACCTTCCCTCATCCGGTCGCGCGACGCTAACGCGCCAGGTCGAGCATGATCGCCATGTTCTCCATCTTCTGTACGGCCCGCCGCAGATTCGCGGCAAGGAGGTCCGCGGTGATGATGGTTCGAGCCGTGTCATGGAGATGATCGAGGACATCCCAGCGATCGGCCCTGTCACCGCCACAGTTCGCCTGCCGACGCGGCCAAGGCGCGTCTTCGATGCGATGACAGGCGAGGACGTTGCGTGGAACGATACGGGCGACGGCGCTGTCAGCATTACGGTGCCGCGTCTGCGCATCCACAGCGCGGTCGTATTTGAAGGCGCTTGATGCAGATCGAGGCGACGGGACCGTCCAACTCCGCTCTTGCTGCCTGCAATACTGGTGGGCGGCAGGGCGCTGGGTTATACGACGGAAAGCGCCCGGCCGGGCGCCAATTCCCACGAACAAGTGCAGGAGCCCGCACGAAATGCGAGATACGGACCAGATTGCCGGAAGGAGACGAGGAGCCACGATCATCGACGTCGCCAAGGCGGCGGACGTCGCGATCGGTACGGTGTCGCGATACCTCAACGGCCAGCCGATCCGTCGGTCCAACCGCGAGCAGATCGAGCAGGCGATCCAGGCCCTCGGATATCGGCGCAACGCCGCAGCGGCCTCTATCCGCACCGACCTGACGCACATGATCGGTTTCCTTGTCCCGACCTTCGACGAATACCATGCCCGAATTTTGGAACATCTCGCCAACTCCGTGCGCCAGACCGGGCGAGCGCTGTTGACCTACTGCCACAGCGGTGACCCGCGCGTCGTCGCCGAGGCGCTGGACTTTTTCGCGGCTCAGCGGGTCGACGCGATCATCATGGACGGCACGGCGGAAGTTTACGACCGCGTCGACGATCTGATCGAGCACGACGTGCCGATCATCTTCTACAACAACGATGTCCGCGGCCTCGCCGCCGACCGCGTGATGGTGGAGAACCACCGCGCAAGCCACCGCATGATCAGCCACCTGATCGACCTAGGCCACACCCGCATCGGAATGCTGGCGGGCGATCCGCGGAATTCCTCGGGCATCGAGCGGCTTGCAGGTTATCAGCAGGCCCTACGTGACCGAGGTATTGAGCCGGATCCCGCGCTGACGATGCGCGCGAACTGGAAGGTCGAAGGCGGCTACGAGGGGGCGAAGCGTCTGATGTCGCTGGAGAACTCGCCGACCGCTATCTTCTGCGCGAACTATGGCATGGCAATCGGCGCGCTGACCTGGCTCAAGGAGAACGGTCTGAATGTCCCCGGCGACGTCTCGCTCGCGAGCTTTGACGATGTCCCGATTTTCCGGCTTTACGAGGCAGGTATCACGGCCGTCGCACAGCCACTCGCCCGCATCGCAGAGACCATCACGAATATTCTCGTGGAGCGTCTGACCGAAGAGCCGACGGGCACGACGCGCAACGTCGCGCTGGAGTGCGACATCATCCTGCGGGGTTCGACGCGACGGATCAACTGACGTGCTCGACCCGCTAACCGGTTAAAGGGAGGAAGCCTTGGCCAGCGTAGAACTGCAGAACATCGACAAGTCCTATGGAAGCTTTCAGGCGATCGAAGGCCTGAACCTGAGCGTCGAAGACGGCTCGTTCACAGTGTTCGTTGGTCCCTCCGGCTGCGGAAAGTCGACGCTCCTGCGGATGATCGCCGGGCTGGAGGAAATATCCGCCGGGGACCTGAGGGTCGACGGACGGCGAATGAACGACGCCGACCCGATCCAGCGCGGCGTCGCTATGGTATTTCAGAACTACGCGCTCTATCCGCATATGACCGTCGAGCAGAACATCGGCTTCTCGCTCCGCATGGCGGGGATGGCCAAGGCGGAAATCAATAGGAACGTCGCTTCGGCGGCCGCCACCCTGCAGATCGAGCAACTCCTGAAACGCAAGCCGGCGCAGCTTTCCGGCGGCCAGCGCCAGAGAGTGGCAATAGGTCGCGCGATCGTCCGCAATCCCGCGGTGTTTCTTTTCGACGAGCCCTTGTCGAACCTCGACGCCGAACTCAGGGTTTCCATGCGCGTCGAAATCGCCAAGCTGCACCGTCGCATCGGCGCGACGATGATCTACGTCACCCATGACCAGACGGAGGCGATGACGCTCGCCGATAAGATCGTCGTCATGCGCGCCGGCAAGATCGAGCAGGCCGGCACTCCTGACACGCTCTACAGTGATCCGGACAATCTCTTCGTCGCCGGCTTCATCGGTTCGCCGCGCATGAACTTTCTCGATGGCCGACTTCAAGCAGACGGTACAGTGAAACTCGATTGCGGTGCGGTTTTCGGAACTGGCCTACTTGGCGGCGGTGTCGAGAGCCCGGTCAAGGTCGGCATTCGACCGGAGCATTTCACCGGCCAGGACGACGCCGGTGGCGCGATCGACATCAAGGTTGACGTCGTCGAGAACCTGGGTGGAACACGTTTCATCTACGGCACGCTAATATCGGGCCAGCCCGTGATCGTCGAAGATCGTTCAGAAAGGACGCTTCGTCCGGGCGAGACGGTGACCGCAGGCTTTCCGGTTCGGCGAGCCCTGCTCTTCGACGCTGACGGAGTCCGCGTTCGCGACGCCCAATCTGCCAATGCGATACCAGCATAATGATCATGACGGACAACCTCCTGTGGTACGACTCCCCTGCCCGGCTATGGACCGACGCTCTGCCGCTCGGCAACGGCCGGCTTGGCGCGATGGTTTTCGGCGATCCGCTGTCCGAGCGTCTGCAGATCAATGAGTCCACGTTTTGGGCTGGCGGCCCATACCAGCCGGTAAATCCGGAAGCGTTCGACCATTTGCAAGAGGTGCGCGAACTCGTCTTTGCCGGTAGCTATGCGGAAGCGGAAGCGTTGGCGGAGAAGCATCTGATGGCTCGGCCAATCAAACAGATGTCCTACCAGCCGATCGGTGACCTTCGCATCGACCTTCTGCATCCGGATGGTGTCACCGAATATCGCCGGACGCTCGACCTCGACACGGCGACAGCGACCATCTCCTACGTGGCTGGTGGAACAAGGTTTGTCCGCGATGCATTTGTTTCGCCTGTGGACGGTATTCTTGCCCTTCGGCTTTGGGCCGACCGGCCCAACTCGGTGAACTGCCGAATATCCCTGAATAGCCCTCAGCAGGGGCGGTCTGCGGTGAATGGAGCTGAAGGACTGACGTTCTCTGGGACCGGCAAGGCCGAGATGGGAATTCCTTCAGCCCTCCGCTTCGCTTTCGGAATCAGGGTCGTCAGCACCGGCGGCTCGATCGCTTCCGCCGACGGCTCACTCTTGGTGGAGGGCGCGGCCGATTTGCTGATACTCCTCGACGCCGCGACGAGCTTCAGGCGTTACGACGACGTCACGGGGGATCCGGACGGCGACGTCGCCAGGCGGCTCGCACGTGCGGGCCAACGCAGCTTCGACGCGCTGCGCGAAGCCCATGTCGCCGAACATCGGAGGCTGTTCCACGGGTTCTCGATTGATCTCGGCTCCACGCCGGCGGCCTCCCTGTCCACCGATCGCCGCATCGAAGGATTCGCTCAAGTGGAGGATCCCGCGCTCGCCGCGCTCTACGTCCAGTTCGCCCGCTATCTCATGATCTCCTCCTCCCGGCCGGGAACCCAGCCGGCTAACCTGCAGGGAATATGGAACGAAGAGACCGATCCTCCCTGGGGCAGCAAGTACACGGCCAATATCAATCTGCAGATGAACTACTGGCTGCCTGGACCGGCCAATCTTCCTGAATGCATCGCTCCGCTCGTCGAGATGGTAGAGGAACTTTCGGAAACGGGGCGAACGACGGCACAAGTCCATTACCGCGCCCGTGGCTGGGTGCTGCACCACAACACCGATCTGTGGCGTGCAACGGGACCGATCGATGGCGCACAGTGGGGGCTGTGGCCGACCGGTGGTGTGTGGCTGATGACCCAACTACTCGATCTGTGCGACTATCTCGACGATCCGGACAAGATGCGCCGGCGCTTGTTTCCAGTGGCCAAGGGCGCGGCCGAGTTCCTGTTCGACGTCCTGATCCCAATGCCCGGTTCTGACTACTTGGTGACGAATCCTTCCCTCTCTCCGGAGAACGTCCATCCCCATGGCGCCTCGATTTGCGCCGGCCCTGCCATGGACAACCAGCTCATCAGGGACTTCCTTAGCCTTCTACGGCCTTTGGCGGTGGAGGTGGGTGGAGAGGACAAACTCGTTTCAGAGATCGACCACGTGCTTCCGCGTCTTGCTCCCGACAGGATCGGTTCTGCGGGCCAATTGCAGGAATGGCTCGAGGACTGGGACCTGCAGGCGCCGGAAATCCATCACCGGCACGTCTCCCATCTCTACGGCCTCTATCCGAGCTGGCAGATCGATATGGACAGGACTCCCGACCTCGCCGCGGCAGCCCGACGCTCCCTGGAAATCCGCGGCGACGCCGCAACGGGATGGGGCATCGGTTGGCGCATCAATCTTTGGGCGCGGCTTCGTGACGGCGAGCACGCGCTCGATGTGGTCAAGCTCCTTCTTCGTCCGCAGCGCACCTACACCAATCTGTTCGACTCTCATCCGCCATTCCAGATCGACGGAAACTTCGGCGGCGCCGCCGGTATCCTGGAGATGCTTGCGCAGTCGCGTCCGCACGAGCTCCGCCTTCTTCCGGCCCTTCCAAGGGAATGGCCCGTCGGATCATTGATCGGCCTGCGCGTTCGGGGCGGTATGACGCTCGATCTCCACTGGAAGGACGGACGACCGACGAAGCTGAAGCTCTCGGCGCCCCGCGATGTCGAAACGATTGTCCGATTTGCCGATGCGCGGCAGAAAATCAAGCTCTCAGCCGGCGCGGCCGTCGAGATCGACTGCACGGCGGAGCTGTTTCGGTAGACCGAGACCAAAAGGGGGCTGAGGAGCATCGCGTGTTCCCGCCAATCTGGTCAGGATCGCCCGAAATCCGTTCGGCGCAACGCAACGGCAGCGACATTGAATAACCAACATCTCAAAGACCGAATCGCGCCTATCGATCCGCACACCAACGCCGTTTCGAAGAGCATTTACCGCCTGCGAAAGGTGAGGCGGTTACGCCCCACCTCTCAATTTTAGTCTTGAGCCTCCGTAGAACCCCAAAGGCCCTGCCAATTCTGTTCGCCAACCATGGCGCCCAAAGCGAAGCAAATGGGTTCGCCGATCAAACGTACGAGTTTGCCCGCAAAATTGGGCTCTGCTCGCATACCCATCTGATATGCCAATTCCTCAGCGCGTGCTTTGGCAATCGGATACATGATGGCTTCCGCCACGCGGGATTTCCGCATCAAGCGGACATAGGGAATTGCCCAAAAGTGATAGCCGCGGATTGTTTGTGCCGAGAGGTTCTGGAACGTGAATGAAAGATCGGCCTTCCAGACATCACGCTCGAGCATGCCCTTCTTGAAGAAGTGGGTGCAAATCACACGACTGGAGCTGCTGCTAGAGCCGCCATACGTCTTACCGCGAGCGTCGTAGTTGGAGTTATAGGTCTTACCGTTTCGGGTCAGCTGACCACTTTCTCCGTAACCGTGGATACGGTTGCCATTGCCGTCATATGTGCCGTTACCTGTACGGGACTCAACGTTGGTTGACTGACGGCGACCATTCAGATTCATAGATATTCCCTTCTATTTGCTTGATCGCATCGTGCACTGATATTTTCGCTTTACGCATGCGATTTGAGGCGTGGAGCATTCAGCCTCTCCATCCACGACCGAGCAGAATGAGCATTGATCATTCATTTCCAGGCAGTCCGGATTGGCCTTTATGAAATCTTTCATGCTTTCGGTCTGTTCCTGCGCCCCTCCTTTTGGTTTGGCTGCGTCGGCCGCGAAGACGGGCGATACATTGACGGCTGCAAGCAGGACCAAGAGGGCAATTTTGGACGATACACGTTTCATTGAGAGGCTTCCTTCGTAGGTATGTTTCAACTCGGAAAAGTTGAATTATGTTAAAGTAGCTAATCCCAATGGAGCATGAATAAGCCTCGTTCTGCGCAACCAGAGCGATTCTTTCAATTTCTGTTCATCTGTCAATTGGAAAATGCCCTTATAAGTTTAGTTTTTTAGATTTTCGCGCAAAATGGATACAACTCCTAATAAGACTATTAGCGTTCCCCAAATGCGTCCTGAAGAACTTTAACGATAGGATCAAAGAAATAGCTAATGATCCGTCGGTCGCCGGTGATAACATCGACTTTGGCTGTCATGCCGGAAGTAAATTTGAGCTTCTCATGGCCCACGACAATGTACGCCCGCTCCAGTCGAAGCCGGGCAGCATAAATCCATTTTCTTGCAACGGGATCTTCGCGGGCATCGGCACCCACAGCACTGACGTTCGCGTTGACAATCCCAAATCTCTCGGATGGAAATGCGTCGAATTTTACGTAGGCTTTTTGTCCGCGAGATAGAAAACCGATATCGCGGTTGTCGAAGAAAGCTTCAATCTCCAAGGGAGAGCTTTCCGGGACCAAACGCATCACGACCGTTCCCTCATCGAGGAAACCACCCACCGTAAAAGTGGTGAGGTTCTCAACCACACCGTCAATTGGGGCGGTAAGCGTCATGTTTCGAAGGACGTTCTCGGCGGCATTCAGTTCGGCCTGCAGACTTGCGATCGCGTTGGTCGAGTCATTGAGCTGCTTTCTGTACTTCATCAAATTCGATGACACGAGCATCTGACGTTCCCGTCGGTTTGATTCCTCTGCCGCCGCCAATTCCTCGATCGTGCGTTCGGCCACCGTCACCTCACCCTGTGCGGCAGTAGTCTGACGCAGCCGGTCGAGATAGTCCGACCGGCTGATGACCCCTTGTCTTTCCAGCGACGCAACAGACCTGAATTTGTCGGAAACAATATTTGAGTCGGCTTTGGCATTCGCCAATCGTGCCTCGGCCACTTTCCGCGAAAGCACGAGTTTGCGCCAATCGGAATCAAGCTGACGGGCTTCGTCCCTGATAGAGTTCAGAGTTGCGACAGCCAGCGCTTCCGCAGACTGCTGCGATGCGTCTGTCAGGCCCGCAACGAACGAAACAGGTTCTGTCACGTCTTCCAAAGAAAACGTATCGCCCACACTTAGCGGGGCAAGGATAGCCGATGCGACCGCCTGCTCTTGCAGCGCGTTGTCAAGATTGACCCGGACGCGCCGCACATTGCTTTCCGCGTCCGCGGAATCCAACATAATTAAAGGTGTTCCTGCCTTTACAAAATCACCTTCGCCGACCTGGATGTTGGTGATTTTGCCTTTGTAGGCAGATTGGATCGACTGCACACGAGAGACGGGAATAATTCGGCCTTCGCCCCGCGCAACAATCTCGACCCGGAAAACCATGCTTCCGATGATCACGAGAGTGAGTATCGTCAGCAATGTCCATCCTGTTGCCCTGACGGTTGGTGAGACCGGTGCGGCTACCGTATACGTCGTCATGTCTGCTCTGTGGGGGGCTGTCCGGCGTTTGCCAGATCGATAATGGTGACGTCCGATCCGAGGAGATCCGGACTGTGTGTGATGATGACAAGGGTCATCATCGACCTTAGGTTATTCAACGTCTCTACGATAATTTGCGCTGAAGCTTCATCGAGTGCACTCGTCGGTTCGTCCAAAATCAGAACCGCCGGCTTGGGAATCAACGCCCTTGCCAACGCGAGCCGCTGGCGCTGGCCTCCCGACAAATAACGTCCTCCCTCTCCAACCTGGTGCTCCAAACCGTTGGGAAAGCTGCTGACAAAACGCTCACAGCCACTGCTTTTGATCGCCGATATCAGATCCTCTTCCGATGCGCTGCTATCCGCCATGAGCAGGTTCTCGCGGATGGAACCGGTGAACAGCGCTGGCTCCTGCGGCATATAGGTCACCTTCCGCCGTACGCTTGCAGGGTCAAAGTCGTGGAGCTCCTGCCGATTAATCAGTACCGTGCCGGCGTCGGCTTGATAAAGTCCGCAAATCAGCTTTCCGAGTGTTGACTTGCCGCATCCTGAAGGTCCCACAAGAAGCGTTGGTCGGTCGCCTGTAATGCATAGATCGTATGAACTGAGAATCGGCTGTTCAGGTGTGTAGGCGAAGGACACGGCTTCCAATTGAATTCTTGGACGCCCCTCCAAGCGGAGAAGCGGCCGTTCGTCCGCATTCTCGGCCGGATGATTAAGGAGATCCCCCAGGCGATATCGGGCAACTTTCAAGCCCAGCCAATGTTCCCAAACAGTCGACAGCGAGAGAATGGGCCCTGATATCTTGTCGGCCAGTAGGTGAAAGGCAATGAGCTCTCCCAGCGTGATCGTACTATTCAGCACAAGCGTGGAGCCTACGAAAATAATGAGTATCACTGTTCCGTTGCTGAGTACTTCACGTAGGGCGTCACTCAATAAGGTTAGCTTGGTCGTATCAAAACGCCGGGCTAACCCGTCGCTTAATGCAGCATGCAACGCATCTTCGTGGGCCGCCTCGGACGACATTGCCTTGACGGTCACAAGATTTCCAATCACTTCGACGAGGCGCGATTGGTAGACAGTCTCCGCTAGGAACGTGTCCTGCATGCGTTTTCGGATAAAGGGACCGAAAATGGCAAAGCCTGCTGCCTGCAGAGGCAACGCAACGACAACGATAAGCGTAAGCAACGGACTTATTGACAGCAGGGCGCCAACATAAACGAGTGCAAATAAGACATCGAGCACCACGCCACTGACGGTCGTGGTCAGGAACGCGCGCACAACGTCGATTTCGCCGATCCGCGCCAATGTTTCGCCTACCTGCCACCTTTGCAAGAACGACAATCTGAGATTCAGGACATGGTTTAAGATTCTTCTCGCGAATTCGGCCGTCAGTTGGTTGGCGACAAAGGCGCTCAGGTAGCCGACGATGATGTCCAATATAGCAACAAAGATCGTGGTTGCGACCAAAATCGCGACGATCAGCAGTAAAGTGGCTTCGCGCTGGAACGGTAGGACCCGATCAATTATTGCCTGAAAAACAAATGGTTGAACAATGCCCAGCAAGCGGATCGCGATAGCTAAAAGCATGAGCTCAGCCATCAGTGGCGAATAGCGAAATGTCGACTGGAAGAACCATGACAACGGAGCCGGTAGGCCCTGAGAACGATGCACTTAATTCCCCAATAGCGCGAGATATTTCAGAAAACAAGTATATCGGGAGTATGATGTTTCGTTAATCCGCGCAATAGGGTAGTCGAGCCTATCGCCAACAAGATGCTAACAATCCCCATTTGAGCATTTTCGGCCTGATAGCAAATCAGGGATGTCGACACGATCAAGGCAGACTGGAAGGTCTCGATCCGGCGCGCGTGTGTGCGCTCATGATCATCCTCCGTGGAAAAGCGAGACGAATTGTCAAGCTCCGCGGCGAGCTTGCATAGGATCTATAACGAGTTTCGGCCACACAACGCGATCGGCAACAAGGTGCCGATTTCGCTCATGAACGGCTCATCGGCACCCCCGCCGAACTGAGCCTTAACCCCGGAAAATTCCAGCTCCCGCTGGCCCAAATTCGGGGTGCACATCAGGGACCGAATAAGGCTAATAGAATGTGCGTGGAAATATGGGTAGCAGTTCAACGGCCTTATCAGCGACTGCCTTGAGCTTTTCCGTTCAGCGGCGCTCGAGGCATGCATCGGAAGGGCGAAACAACGTCACCGAGTACCCCCGCCGAGCGCGCGGTTTGCGACCTCATGAGCTGCGATCGCCATCGGCACCCACTTTATCTTGCGTGAGTTTTTCTCGGGAAGATCAGGGGCGCCGGGAGGCACCCTATCCCAATCCAGGACGACGATGACGTCGAGGTCCCCGGCCTCCGGATTGAAACGAGCCCCCCATCATTGACCGTGCTGCCGAAGAGATAGGCTCCAATCAGCTTTGGGGATTCCATTCGGAGAGAATGACCTGCAGTTCGTCGATGATCGCCGCGCTGAAGCACTGAAAGACCTTTCGCTGTTTTAGCAGGATAAATCAGAGAGATAGGCCGGCGGCGAGGCGGTCACATCATCTTGCGCTTTGCCCCCATAGTCAGAACAACGGTCGCCACAATGCCGCCATAGATTTCGAGGCTATCTTGCTTGTAAAACAAGCGGATAGCTGAAATGAAACTCCTGGCTCTATTTGCAACAGCGCTTTTGCTTATTGCCTTTCAGGCTCAGGCCCAGATTTACGGACCGTATGACGACTACGGCGATTATGGCTACTATGACCCGTATGGGCCATATGGCCCCCCACCCGACTATGGCGAGCCAATGCCGGAGCGCCAACGCCGAACGAGAAGCGGCGGGGGAACAATTGTCATTGCCACGCGGGAGCACACGCTGGTCTATACGACGCCTCGAGGCGAGCAGCTCGCCTATCCGATTGCTGTCGGGCGCGAGGGAAAACAATGGTACGGTACGACACATGTCACGTCGAAGCGCAGACATCCCGAGTGGCGACCGACGGCGAGCATGCGCCGGAAGAACCCGAGGCTGCCCGTAGTCGTGAAGCCGGGGCCTTCCAATCCGCTCGGTACACGCGCCATCTATCTTGCCGACGGCTTGCTGCGTATCCACGGTACCAACGACCCATCTTCCATCGGCACCAACGCATCGAGCGGATGTTTTCGCATGTACCGGGAAGATGTCGAGGAGCTTTACGATATGGTCCGACCGGGAACCCGTGTGATCGTCCAGCGGTGATACTGCCAAACCCACGTGTCGGGCACATAGAGCCTCGATCGCCAAGGGCTGTCTGGCGTCTGGACGCTCTTTGCCAATGCCACCGCTGCAGGAGAGCGCCAACGCTGGAGCCGGCGTTTTCGTCATCAAAGTTTCATACGAGCCTGCCATGACCTGACAACGATGTCGAATCCAAATCCCGCCGAATTCTCTCCTGCGTCCTCCCGCATCTCACCAACTGCCTCTCCGCGCCTGGCGGCATTAGCCGAAGCTGTTCTTATCGGAGGCGCTAAAGCGCGCTCATCGCTGCGCCGTCGCTTGGATGGCGAGTTGGTGGCAAAAGCGCAAAGGGATTATCAGACCGAGATCGACATTGCCGTCGAGCAGATCATCGTCGACGAAGTGAACAGGTCCTTTCCCTCCTACGCGATCAAAGGCGAGGAAGCGGTTGGCAACCGGAATGCAAAGGATGGCGTGCCTGTCATCTACATCGATCCAATCGACGGGACGACAAATTTCGCCTGGGGCATCCCGCATTTCGGCATGACGATCTCGATCGTCGAAGGCGCTGAGATCGTCGCCGGCGTCGTCTATGACGCAATGCTGGATGAGCTCTTCAGTGCGGAGCTCGGCGGCGGATCGTACCTGAACGGCGAGAGGATCCGGTGCGTGAGTTCCAAGGGGATCGAAGACGTTCTCGTCGGGGCTGGCTTGCCGATTCCGGGTCAACTCAAGGCCGTGCCCGAGGACGTCTATTTCAACGCGCTCAAGCGGTTGATGGCAACCACCGCTGGCGTGCGCAGGCTTGGTTCAGCGGCATTATCGATCGCCTATGTCGCCTGTGGCCGCCTGGACGGCTTCTTCGAGGATGGTCTCTCAATGCACGATTATGGCGCTTCCGCCTTGCTGGTGCACGAAGCGGGTGGCGTGGTTTCCGCTTTCAATGGTGGGCCCGTCACCTCAAACGGAGACATCCTTGCTGGCAACCGGGTTCTACACCCCTGGCTCGTTGAAGGCTTTCAGGCCTGATCTTCCATCAGAAGCCGATCCAGGCCGACCGGGTCATCCGTCGTGATCTGGTCAGCCTTCAGCTCGATAAGGCGCCTGACGCCCGGCAGGGCGGATGGAACGGCCGCGTTGATCGTGTAGGCGTCAACGACCCGTCCAGCATCATGAAAAGCACCGATCAGATCATAGCCGGCCTGATCGGCGAAGAATACCAGGCGGCGATCGAGATAGATCATCCGTGCGCGGGGCACGGCGCGTTGAGCGTCAGCAACGAAGCCTGCGAAATCGCGGGTTTCCATCAACCTTTCGATAGCGCCACCGTGACATGGGTCGTAGCCGATTGCCATGTCAGGCACAGCCGTTGATAGCCGCGCGACGGCAACCGAATCGCCGCCTGAGAGGATGACGGTCCCCGCGACCGGCGAAATGGCTGCCGTAAACGCGGCAATGTCAACGTCGCGTATGGTGTTTGAACTCTCCTTGAGGTCAAGCTGCAACACAGCGCCAGGATCCCGGTTGATCTGAGCCAGAAGTTGCGCAAGATCGCCAAGCATCATGACCTTGTGCCCACTTGGCGCCCCGAAAGGATCCCGTAGATAAAGGCCACGCAAATAGGCCTCGGACGCCTCGCGAACCGGACCCGACCCTGTTGTCGCCGCGTCAAGGGTCTCGTCATGCAAAACAGCGAAGCCAACCCCGCCAAAGCGCACAAGATCGATCTCGACGCTTGCCCCGAGTTCCATACCTTCAACGATGCGCTCGCCTGTAAAGGAAATATCACCGGCAAAACGGTGGCCGCGGTGCCACTTCAGCCAGGTGCGATGCCCCGCTCTTTCAATTGCAATTCCGCGGCCTTCAAGCATGCCCAAACACCCTGTCGTTTTGTCGAGCCGATACGGGGGCGAATTCGTAGACAAGCCGATTGTCGCGGAACGCCCTGAAGGCCGCGGCCACTGGCTCCACCGGCGCGCCCTTTGTCCAGTCGCTGTCGCTCGATGTCATTACCTTCAACCTTGTTCCGTCGGCGAGATCGACATCGACGACCTTATGGGTGCCAAAATCGATGCTGCGATGAACGATGCCGCTAGCTGCACCCTTCGTCACGGCAAGCGAGAGGGCTTCGGGCCGAACGGCAAGCACGACCTCGCCGTCTGCAACGGGAACCGGGAGCGCAAAGGCTGCATGCTGGCTCAAACCGCCCTTCACAGTCGTGCGAATGAAGTTCATCGAACCGATGAACCCGGCGACGAATTCCGTCTCTGGTTCTCGATAGATACGATCGGGCGGCCCGATCTGCTCGGTGCGACCATCACGCATGACGACGATCCGGTCAGCAAGCGCCAGCGCCTCGTCCTGCCCGTGCGTGACGAAGAGCGTGGTAATGCCAAGCCGTTGCTGGATATCACGCACCTCCTCGCGCAACCGCTCGCGCAAGTGCTGGTCGAGGCTTGCGAAGGGTTCGTCGAGCAGAAGGATCTTGGGTTCGAGGACAAGCGAGCGGGCAAGCGCTACACGTTGCTGCTGACCACCAGACAGCTGCGTGGTCATGCGTTTGCCGTAGTCGGCAAGGCCGACGAGCGCCAGCGCCTGTTCGGCGCGTTCCCGGATCTCTGCTCTCGGCAGGCGGCGAAGGTTGAGACCGAACGCAATGTTGTTGAAGACGTCCATGTGCGTCCACAGCGCATGGCTCTGGAACACCATCCCTGTCGGCCGCTTTTCCGGCGGCATTGACGTAACATCCTTTGCATCGATCAGGATGCTTCCCGCAGTCGGCGCTTCGAAGCCGCCAATCATGCGCAACAACGTCGACTTGCCCGAGCCGGAAGGACCAAGCAGGCAGACCAGTTCGCCGTCTTCGACATCGAGCGAGACATCGCGAACGGCATGGGAGGCGCCGAAGCTCTTCGAGACGCCCTTTATGGTCAAGCGTGCCATGTGAATCCCTTCCTGGCTTCATTCGCCGCAATGAGCCTCATGCCCCCAACCCCTTTGCGAAGGTTCCTGTGCCGACCACCCTGCGAGCAAACATGAGCGCGACAAAAGAGGGAACCCACAGCATCACTGAGAGCACGGCGCCGTATTGAACGACGATCTGATTGTTGATGAAGGTGACCATCAGCACCGGCATCGTTCGGATTTCCGGCGCTCCGATCAGCCATGCCCCCTCTGTTTCGTAGAACGTCCCGACAAAAGTCAGCAAGACGGCCGCTACAATCGTCGGCGCCGCTTGCGGCAGCGTAATCGACCAGAAGACGCGCAAAGGGGCGGCCCCGGCATCGCGCGCGGCCTCCTCCATCCGGCGATCGACGTTTTGGAAGGCAGCGACCGGAATCCAGATCATCAGCATCAAGGTTCCTACCAGCTGGATGAGGACGACGCCCCAGAACGTGCTGATCAGCCCGATTTGCAAAAAGATGCCAGCAATTGCGACCAAGAGCCCGAATTTCGGAAATGCATGCGAGGCGAGGAACGACAGAAAAAGGACATTCCTGCCCGGAAACTTCATGCGCGCGAAGGCATAGGCGGCGGGAAGACAAATGACGGCGGAAAGAATTGTCACAGTGGTTGCCAAGCGCAGGCTGAGGAAAAGGGCCTCCCAGACATCGGTTCGCGACAATGTCAGCGACCAGTAGCGAAGTCCGAATTGTTGCGGGATCACGAAGGGGTAGCGCCAGACTTCGCTGAAGGCCCAGGTTCCGACAACAATGAGCGGCAAAGCGATAAACAGCGTCAACAGCAATGCCAGCAAGGCGCCGATCCAATCCGCCTCCGCGACGGCAAGCCTTACAGGCTTCATCACACGCCTCCCCTGTTTCGGGCGATAGAGCGCACGTAGAATATCCCGAATACGAGGCAAAAGCCGAAAGCGATAACCGCCTGCGTCAGGGCGTTGACGGGGTCGTTCATGTCCGAGAACGTCCGCTGCATGAAGGGACCCATCATCTCTGGTGAAGCCGGCCCGAGAAGATAAGGGAGCGTGAAGGAAGAGAAGATACCGAGGATCGCAAAAGAGGTCGTGACGAGCAGCGAATTGCCCATTCGCGGCATGATGATCGACAAGAAGACGCGTAGTGGCGAAGCACCGACATCGCGCGCTGCCTCGATTGAGCTCTTCGGAATATTGCCCAACCCCGCCGTGAGCATCAGGACCGTGAGCGGCAGGTTGTCCCAGACGAGCCCAATGACCGGTCCCCATGGCGTCAGATAGGGGGATGGCAGCTTTGGTAATCCGACCGCATTCAGCAGCACGTCGACGGCGCCGTTTGGACCAATGGTGCGGATGAGCGCGTAGGACAGGATGATCGACGGCACGAACATCGGGAAGATGGCGAGCCCTTGCACATAGGCGCAGAGCGGCCCACGAGAAAAGCGAAGGTAGAGCGCGATCGGCAGACCGATGGCCAGCAGCAGAACGCCGCAAACCAGCGTCGTCCAAAGCGTGATCCAAAGATTGGCACGACTGTACTGGTCGCTGAAGAAGAAGCGGTAGGAGGCCAACGAAAGCACCGATGCTCCGTCCGGTTGGGCGACGAAGACCGTGCTCGCCACCGCCGACAGGATCGGGTAAAGGATCAACCAAGCCAGAAGAAGCACAGGCAGGGCAACCAACGGAAGCCCCACCCAGCCCTGCCCACTCGCCGGCGCACAAAGCCGCGCCAGCGGCGGAAGTGTCATGGACCTGCGCATCAGGTGCGGCTGATGCCCGGCGCGACGTTGCGATACCAGCCGTCGTTGATGGTGGTTTCCCAGTCACCAGCCGGGAAGGTGGGGATCGTCGCCGGAATGACGTCCGCATACTTCTGGCGCAGCTCATCCGAAATGTGATCCCAGGAGACGCCGGGGAAGCCGCCGATTTCGGTGATGATCGCTTCCTGCATCTCCTTGGTCAGCAGGAAGGCCGCAAGCTTCATCGCTGCGTCTTTGTTGGCGCCATTCGAAAATATCGTCATGCGAGAAAAGCCACCGCAGAGCGCCAGGTCACCCAGCTGGACGAGGCCAGTCGTTTCCGGCAGCACGCCCTGAAAAATCGCTTGCAACACCTGGTCGGACCAGACTGGCGTCATTGTTACGACGCCTTGCGCAAGAAGCTGGATCGACTGCGTGTTTCCGGCCGTATAGGCGCCCTTTTCGTAAAGCGACGGGGCCAGATCGTTAAGAAGCGCCCAGGCTGGCGTCAACGTCTGGTTGGCGTAGTCGGCTGTGAAGTTGTCGATCGTGAACTTCTTCGGGTCACTGCCGTTGGCTTCATGAATTGCGCGGCGCACGAAGTTTCCGCCGGAACCGCCCTTATCGGGGCGGTTGTAGATGAACTGGCCCGGATTGGCCTTGATCCACGCCGACAGTTGCTCCCAGCTCTTCGGAGCATCCTTCGGATCGAGCTTGGTCTTGTCATAGGCGAGCAGCACCTGCGATCCGCGATAAGGGAGAGAATACTTGCTGTCGACCGCCAACGGGTTGACGTGGTCAAACCCTTCGATGTTCTGCGCGGAGAACTCCACCCATAGACCGGCCTCCGCGCCAGCTGGTGGAAGGCGAGGATCAAAATGCTCAAAGATATCGGCTTGCGGATCCGTCTTCGTCTTTAGCGCCGCAAGGGCGCGGTCTGCAATCGCGCGCAAGCCAGTGTTGTCACCGGCGTCGGTGATCTTCACGACCAGATCCGGATGAGCCTTTTCGAAAGCCGGGCGAACGATGTTATTCCAGAAATCGATAATGTTCGCGTCCGATCCGCTGTAGAGATCGATCGTCGTTGTCGCGGCCGATGCAAGGCGTGGCAGCATCAGCATGCCCGCGGCTGCGGTGGTGGTGACAAGGAAATCGCGTCTGTTCATAGCCCTCTCCATTGGCTCGGATGTAGAAGGCCGTGCTACGCCTTAAGCGTAACAGAGTCATGACAGCGGGGCGATCTCAGCGATAAATTGCACAGCTGTGCAAGCCATTGTCGCGATGGCGGCGCGGTGAAGCCGATTAGACATCGGTCCAGTTGGAAAAAGCTGCTGCTTGGCCTCGCGACCTGCCGCGCTCATCAAGCAACTGCCAGACAATTCCATTCTCCATCCAGAAGTGTTTTCCAGACTTGGTGACGCGCAAGCCCCGGTAGTCCGCGACATAGCCTTGACGTTCGACGGCATCGAGAAGCAATTGCCGTTCTTTTCGATCCGGAGCCTCGGCAGACAAGCGCGACGGCAGCTTCGTGAACTCATCCCACGTATATTCGAAGCGCGTCTGGGCGGCGATATTGGCATAAATGAAGCGCGGATCAGGATCCGTATTGTGGACCAGAACGACAAAAGGCGCTTCACGATAGAGCCAGTCGGGGCCCTGCCCCGGTTGAACAAGCGCCTTGCCGACGAGCCGGTGAAAGCTATCGGTCAACAGCTTGAAGAACTCCAAGTCCGCAGCCAGATCGACTGGTTCAGGCAGCTTGCTTTCCACTCCTCATTCCACCGTCTCTAGATAATCGATGAACATCATCGTCGAATGAATTGTTAAGACCACCGAAGGGGCAGGACCACCATACGCCAAAGTGTGATCCGACAAGGATTCTAGGCGTCAAATAGCGATGAAGGCAACTCAACGGTTATTCGGCTCGGTTCTGCAAGACGCATTGCCACAGCTTCTCGCAACAGGGCAAAGCGGAGTTCCAGCGCAGTGATCTCCGGTGACCTTGGCAGCATGGTCAATTCAGCTGCGAAAAGATCAAACTCCCTTCCCAGGGCGGTCTCATCAAAAGGTGGGTTCACGTGCTCACGACCGATAGATTGGTTGAAGACTCACTCAACCATGGACTTACAGCGAGCGCTGAGACTGCGCTTAACGCGCCTGTAGACATGCTGAATATCCAATTAACAAGCTCGCGCAGTGTAGAAAATTGGCACGAACGACGGCGCGCCTGCTCGGAACCCAACAATCTACAGAGCGACCTTTGGAGCTCGCTGAACACCATCCCTTGCCTAGCCGCGGAGTTTGTCCGGCCAGCAATGGCTGGCCAGAACGGCGCAGGTCAGATGAATTAGGTCTCGCCCCGTCTGCAAGGCTTCAGGTTCTTGCCGGCAGGCATCGCGCGGCTGGGCACCCCACCCGTGCATGGGCTCGCAAACCGGAGCTTCGGGCTGTAAACGTTCGTTGCGTGAGCACTACACTTACGGTCCCGTTCGATATCGTACAAAGAAGGGGGGACGTAAGCAGAGGCGACGACCGCGATCTGTCAGTTCAAGTACCCCCGAGATTGCCATCGGACAACTGCTGGAAACGCGCAGGCACATCTTCGACGCTGACAAACTGCTCGTGGCTCTTCAGAAATTGCCTGAAACGCTCTTTCGCGACGGCGATTGGGCGTTCCCTGCAGGCGGCTTCCCGGACAACTTTCACGACCGTTTCGTAGGTCAAATCTCGCTTGCTGGTCGGCCATTCATCGAGAAAATCGAACACGTCGTCCAGGCCCGCGATTTCCTGGATAAAGTGCTTACGCTGCGCAAAAATCGGCGCATCAAACAAGTCAAGTGCCACTATATCTCTCCCTGGTTGGGCCTGTTTGGCAAACAGGAGTTATTGGCCGCCTATTGGAGCTCAAAGTCCCCTGCTGATAGCGCAAAGCGTTTCGGCATTCAGTGCGAAGTGATCGCACGTCGCTCATCAGACGCCAGGTGCTCTATAATCGCGCGCCGGATTTCGGTAACCGTGTCGAAGAGCCTGTTGTCCAGGCCGATGACATTGAACCGGACAGCGATGAACTTGAGGCGGTTCTCGACAGGAACCGCGATCCCAACTTCCTGACCGTTAAATACGACAGCTTGCTTTTGCATGACAAACCTCGGGCACGCCACACGGGAGCACCATCTTAGAAAAGTGGATAACGGATTTACGACGCGTCAGATTGCCGTCGTAGGTCGGTATCGGATCAAGACGAGATCAGGCGCTCGCTGCACCATTGCGAAGAAACGAAGTCGGACAAACAACGTCACCATCCTCCCTCAAGCGGGGTCAAACCACGGCTGAGTATCGTCGGCAAGGACCTATATTTCGGAACTCTTCTGCAAAAACGTAGTCGAGAAAATTCGAGCAAGCAACTGATTTTTGTCATTATTTAGCGTTTTAAATCGTATGACAATTACCGCAGGTGCGAAGTGAGAAATGACGTACGTTCGTCCGGTCTTATCGTCGCAAGGTTTGACGTTCTCCGCCATAGAAGGCGTCAACCACCAGGGACGGGTTCGTTCCTGCTCGGTTTTGGCTACCCATTCATTGGAGGCCCTAGCGTTGCTGCGCAGGACTGGCTCTCCGGCTTCGACGTTGTCAACCTCTGTGGCTTTTAGTTTGTGATTTCAAACCGACAAACGTCATACGGCGTGAGATCACGGCAATTGCGGCAGCCGCGAAACCCACAAAGCGTCAGCTGCGTGTGCGCAGTGCGCAACGCGCACGCTGCCCCGGCCGCAAAGCCGTACGAAGCCATGGGGCCACAAGCACCGGATCCCACCGAACATCCGGCACGCCCGAAGCGTCGGCTACCGGTGGAGGACTGGTAGCCCGTGACGGATCATCTGTTTGAACACGTGCGGCCGTATCTCGACCGCGATCGAGAGGAACGGATCGCTTGTATCCGCGTCCCGCGGTGGATCGAGCACGATGTCGCGACCGACGCCCATCGCCGCTGGAAGCCTTAGGCTGGCGGCACAGTGGAGATTTACCCCAATGCGCACTCGCACCGATAAACTCGAAGAACATCCTCACTCCGTTGAACCGTCGCGACCGTGGCGAAACGCGCGGCCGCCTTAACGAGTGCCGGGAGCGCGATCGTGCTTGATCTGTTTCGCGGCGGGTTAAAACTCTTCATGGCGATCGGTCGAATCGATCGCATAAAAGTCCGAAGCCCATGCCGCGAGGATCGTTCGCTTATCGTCGACAGGCAGAAAGTGCTGGCGCCCTTACCACATCGATTGGCCGTCGAAACAGCAGCCCTTGCGGCGCTAGAACTGTTTGCCCGATCGTCATGGCATTGCTGGCAGCCTGCTCCAACATGTTGTCCATCATCGGATTTACCTCAGCGTACGTGCGGATCCCTGTCCCGTCGCAGGCGAGACGCAACGTTGACGTTGGTTTCCGGAGCCAGCAGCTCGTGTTTCTCCGCAAAGGCGGCAAATAGGCCGCGGGCGGTCTCCGCTTCGATTTCACCGCGCAGCGCAGCTCCACACGCCTTAAGCGCAACTGAGTGCGCGTTATCTCTGAGCGCCGCCGGCCACTCGACGAGATGCCGGTAGGCGTCCATCACGCTGCGAACCTCCGCCGGAAAGCCGAGGCCGACAAGAATAGAAACTGGCTCTTTGAACATATCGGGTTTCATTACGCTCTCCTTCCCAACCCGCGATGTTGACGGGCGCCGCCGCCGCGACGCCCTCCTTGATGGGTTCTGCTTAAGCGGCCTTCTGCGCGTCGATCTGCGCGCAAGGAGCCGACGGCTCAACAGTCGGCGCAGTCTCGATGGCGATTTTCCGCGGCTTCATTTCCTCGGGAACCTCACGAACGAGATCCACGGACAGGAGACCGTTCTTTAGATCCGCTCCGTTCACCCTAACATGGTCGGCGAGCTCGAACCGGTGTTCGAACGGCCGGCCGGCTATGCCGCGATGAAGGTAGGCTTCGGCAGCCGCCTCCTGCTTCTTGCCGGCCACGATCAGAAGGTTGGACTGGAATGTGATGTCGAGATCGTCTTGAGCGAAACCTGCCACCGCTATCGAAATCCGATAGCTGTCATCGCCGGTCTTGACAATGTCATAGGGCGGCCAGTCGCTGATCGAGCGGGCGCGCTGAGCATTTTCGAGGAGATTGAAGACCCGATCGAAACCGACGCTGGATCGGAACAGCGGTGCATAGTCGTAGGATGTTGCCATAGCCATATCCTCCTTGAAGCAACATGGGTACGGAGCGCCGAAAGATGGCGCTTCCAGCAAGGCCAGCCCTATCCTCAGCGGCTGGCAGCTATCGATTTGGTTTTTGAGAATTTCGGATTCAAGGGCTGCGCCTGAGAAAAATTTGGGTGTCTTCAGTCCTAGCGAACCACTCGATCGAGCTCCTAACCTGCAGCTATATTCTGTATATCGCGCAGGCTTTCACAACAGGCGGGCGCAGATTGCCGCCGTCGGTCCAACTGCGGAATTCAAAGCCGGCAATCAAACGTGGGCTGCGCAGAAAAACAACGCTTACCCTTCAACGGCACAATCAGCGATCTCGTCTTCAGGCCATCTCTGGTGCTCCGATGCTTCGAGGCTTTGCCACTCAATTCTATTTTGCAGCGCTGGGAGCAACTGGCTTGCGCGATCCCGACTCGCTTTTGACATCGTCAAACGGAGACCGGGATGACGTGCTGCCGAGCTCATCAAGCCTCGGTCGGAAAAAGAACCAGGAAACGAAAAATCCGGATTCAAGTCTCAGTGCAGCTTGAACTCGCCTTCGACGCGGCACCATTCGTTCGGTCCGATCAGGCGCTGATGCGTATAGCGGACGGAATGCAGCGGCCCGTCGAGGTTGGCCTGCCAGTAATTGAGGAACTTCTGCATCTCAGGGAAATCGGGAGCCAGATCGTAATCCTGCCAGACATAAGTCTGAAGGACGGATTCGAAATCGGGAATGCGGTAGAGGATATGCGCGGTGGTAAGGCCATAACCGTTGAGCTGACGCTCCAGATCCGATGAAAATCGCATGCTTCATCTCCGTTTCGTGACAGCCTGAACGTGGCGTAATTTTTTGCGGCCATCAACGAATTTTTAGACGCTCGAGGCCAGGTTCTTGTTTCTTTCCAGAAAGTTAGCAGCCGCCTCCGAGGAGTGCTGATTTTTTTGTTTTGACCTCTTGAAATCAAAAAACCGCCAAACCAGATCATTTTGCGCAAAACGCTCGACTGAGGTTTTGCACCCACCCGGACTGGTCATCCGGTCCGGCCAGGGGAACAACGTCATCATTGTTTGTCCATCGGAGGAAAACATGTCGTTCCGACCGCTTCATGATCGCATTCTTGTCCGCCGGGTTGAGTCCGAAGAGAAAACCAAGGGCGGAATCATCATTCCCGATACCGCTAAGGAAAAACCGCAGGAAGGCGAGGTCATCGCCGTCGGACCCGGCGCGCGTAACGATGCCGGCCAGGTCCAGCCGCTCGACGTCAAGGCTGGCGATCGCATCCTGTTCGGCAAATGGTCCGGCACCGAGATCAAGATCAACGGCGAAGACCTGCTGATCATGAAAGAAAGCGATGTCATGGGCATCATCGAAGCCCCGGCAGAGCAGAAGCAGGCCGCCTGAAGGCCGACCGATCAGTTAAATTAGCTGCCTATTGAGGAGTTAAAGAAATGGCTGCGAAAGAAGTCAAGTTCCACACCGATGCCCGTGAACGCATGCTGCGTGGGGTCGATGTGCTTGCCAATGCTGTGAAGGTGACGCTTGGCCCGAAAGGCCGCAACGTCGTTATCGACAAGTCCTTCGGCGCACCGCGCATAACCAAGGACGGCGTTTCGGTCGCCAAGGAAATCGAACTGGAAGACAAGTTCGAGAACATGGGCGCCCAGATGCTGCGCGAAGTCGCCTCCAAGACCAATGATCGCGCCGGCGACGGCACGACCACCGCGACCGTTCTCGCCCAGGCGATCGTCAAGGAAGGCGCCAAGGCGGTGGCGTCCGGCATGAACCCGATGGACCTGAAGCGCGGCATCGACCTTGCCGTCGACGCCGTGGTCAACGAACTGAAGACCAACGCGCGCAAGATCTCCCACAATTCGGAGATCGCCCAGGTCGGCACGATTTCGGCCAATGGCGACGAAGAGATCGGCCGTTACCTTGCCGAGGCAATGGAAAAGGTTGGCAACGAGGGCGTCATCACCGTCGAGGAAGCCAAGACGGCCGAAACCGAACTCCAAGTCGTCGAAGGCATGCAGTTCGACCGCGGCTACCTCAGCCCTTACTTCGTCACCAATGCCGAGAAGATGCGCGTCGAGTTCGAGGATCCTTATATCCTCATCCACGAGAAGAAGCTTTCGAACCTGCAATCGATGCTACCGGTTCTCGAAGCCGTCGTGCAGTCCGGCAAGCCGCTCCTTATCATTGCCGAAGACGTCGAAGGCGAGGCTCTCGCCACGCTCGTCGTCAACAAGCTGCGTGGCGGCCTGAAGATCGCTGCCGTCAAGGCTCCGGGCTTCGGTGACCGCCGCAAGGCCATGCTGGAAGACATCGCTATTTTGACAGGCGGCACTGTCATTTCCGAAGACCTCGGTGTCAAGCTGGAGAACGTGACGCTGAACATGCTTGGCCGTGCCAAGAAGATCGCGATCGAGAAGGAAAACACCACGATCATCGATGGCGTCGGCTCCAAGGCCGAGATCGACGGCCGCGTTGCCCAGATCCGCGCGCAGATCGAGGAAACCACCTCCGATTATGACCGCGAGAAACTGCAGGAACGCCTCGCCAAGCTCGCCGGCGGCGTTGCCGTCATCCGCGTCGGCGGTTCGACGGAAGTCGAAGTGAAGGAAAAGAAGGACCGCGTCGACGATGCGCTGCATGCCACCCGTGCGGCCGTCGAGGAAGGCATTCTACCGGGTGGCGGCGTCGCGCTGCTGCGGGCCGTCAAAGCGCTCGACAATCTCAACACGGCCAACCGGGATCAGCGGGTCGGCGTCGAGATCGTCCGTCGCGCAATCGAGGCACCTGTCCGTCAGATCGCCGAGAATTCCGGCGCCGAAGGTTCGATCATCGTCGGCAAGCTGCGCGAAAAGTCCGACTTCTCCTACGGCTGGAATGCCCAGACCGGAGAGTATGGCGATCTCTATGCGCAGGGCGTTATCGATCCGGCCAAGGTCGTGCGCACCGCGCTTCAGGATGCAGCCTCCGTTGCCGGCCTGCTGGTAACGACGGAGGCCATGATCGCCGAAAAGCCCAAGAAGGAAGCCGCTCCGGCGATCCCCGCCGGCGCCGGCATGGATTTCTAAACGATCATTCTGGCTCGCCCCTGTTCGAGGGGGCGAGCCACCTGCGGAGTAAAACATGAGCTTGCCGTCAAAAGAAGATGCACGTCTATGCGCAGGTGTCCTTAGGGAGATTGTCCGGATGACGGGCATAGCGGACAATCCAACCGCTATCGGAACGCTGACGATAACGGTCGCCAGATTATACAATAAGGGCGTGCGAGACCGCGACACACTTTTGTCAGAGGCGATAAGAGTAGCCGAGATACCGAGAACTCATGATGATCGCGGCGCATCTTACTGAGCCGCGAAAAAAGGAATCCAGGTGCCATCTATTTATCCATGGAGCCAGGAGATGAGAAAGGACAGCAACAATATTAAATCCCAGCACGATGCCGTAGCCGCGACCAGCGCCGCTCATCTGTTGCACCCGGAAATGCATTTCGATCATCCCCGCGACGTGCTGATGGCGGGCAATATCAGCAAGGACGAGAAGCGGGCCATTCTGGCCTCATGGGCGTCCGATATATGTGCAATCGAATCCATGCCGGCCTGGCGAAGTTATCCGGGTACGCAACGGATCGTCGCCTATGATGAGGTTCTTGCGGCCTTGAAGGCCCTCGATGATGACGATCAAAGCACGTCGACGCAGAAGCCTATGGTTTTCTTTAATGACAGCAAAAGCCGCCGCCGCAGACCCCTGTCGCACCGATCTGGCGGCGGCTTCGGCCTGTGCAGCTACTGGAAAGGAGGGCGTCGCAAGCAACCATTCGAGATCTAGCCATTCCCTCTGACCGCCGCGTGCCTGTTTCGGACGCGGAGAAGATTTTTACCGACGATTCTTTGCTCACTTGAGGAGGTTTTGCCGATGAAGATCGCTCAGATCGCACCGCTCGCCGAAAGCGTTCCGCCCAAACTCTATGGAGGAACGGAGCGGATTGTCTTCTATCTCACCGAAGAGCTTGTTGCACAGGGCCATGACGTCACGCTCTTTGCCAGTGGCGACTCCGTCACAGATGCAAGACTGGTGCCCTGCTGCGACCTTGCGCTGCGGCTCAACCCGGCGATCAAGGACCACCTGCCGCATCAGGTCGTGATGCTTGAGGAAATTCGCCGCCGCGCCCATGAGTTCGACGTGCTGCATTTCCACATCGATCTATTGCATTTCCCGCTGATCCGGGATTTTGCCGACCGCACGTTGACGACCTTGCACGGCCGTCTCGATCTGCCGGATCTCAAGCCCTTCTACCAGGCCTTCGCAGATATTCCGCTCGTATCGATCTCCAATGACCAGCGCCGGCCTATGCCACCGGTCAACTGGGCGGGGACGGTTTACCACGGTCTACCCGCCGATCTGCTGCCCTTCACGGAAAAACCAAAGGGCAATTACCTCGCGTTTCTCGGGCGCATTTCGCCAGAAAAGCGACCCGATCGCGCCATAGAGATCGCGGCAAAAGTCGGCATGCAGCTGAAGATCGCCGCCAAGATCGACAATGCCGACCGGGCCTACTGGGAAACGGTCGTCGAGCCGATGGTGAAACGTCATTCCAATGTCGAGTTCCTCGGCGAGATCAATGAGCATCAGAAAGCAGCGTTCCTTGGAAATGCTGGAGCCTTGCTTTTTCCGATCGATTGGCCGGAGCCGTTCGGACTGGTGATGATCGAGGCAATGGCTTGCGGCACCCCGGTCATCGCCTTCGGCTGCGGCTCGGTTCCGGAGGTGATCGACAACGGCGTGTCCGGCCTTATGGTCGACAGCGTCACCGAGGCGGCCGAGAACGTCGAATGGGCGCTTCGGATTGATCGCCGCAGAGTGCGGGCCACATTCGAGAAGCGCTTCACCGCGGAACGGATGGCGCGCGACTACCTCGACCTCTACCGCAACCTACCCGGCGTCCGTACCAAAGCCGCTCCACTTCGCCGGTCGAATGGGCAGCCACTCGACCTGCAGGTGGTCGCCTGAGACTTCAGGAGGAGCAATGTCGATCGCTTCCGCAGGCAACAGTCCAGCGCCCGCATCGGCCGGCCCGGCGGCACCGGTCGCGCAATTTTTCATTCCGGCTACCACATCGCTGCAAGAGCGCCGGCCGCGCACTCTCAAGCACGGCGATACCTTCGCCGTCTTTGATCACAATGGCGACGCAGTTTCCGGGTCAGGCAGCCCGGAAGGCCTGTTTCATTGCGATACCCGATATCTCTCGCATCTCTCCCTGACGATCAACGGCAAGCGGCCGATGCTGTTGTCGTCGGCACTGCGCGACGACAACGCGACGCTCACCTGCGATCTCACCAATCCCGACCTCTTCGACGACAAGGAACGGCTTGTCCTCGGCCACGACCTCATCCACCTGCGCAGGTCTCGCTTCCTCTGGAATGCTCACTGCTACGAGCGACTATCGATAAGGAATTTTGACGACCGGCCGCAGCTTATTCGTATCGAGATTGCTTTCGGAGCAGATTTCGCCGATCTGTTCGAAGTTCGCGGAACGGTCAGGGCGAAAGGAGGGCGCCATCTTTCCCCTGTCATCGGGCAGGATTGTGTCTCTCTCTGCTATATCGGCCTCGACAACCGAGGTCGATCGACGCGGCTTTCCTTCGATCCGCAGCCGGACGAACTTGGCACCGACCATGTCATTTATGATCTCCATTTGGCCCCGCATGAGAGCCGCTCTTTGTTCATAGAAATCGGCTGTGACCAGAGGGAACCTCGAAAACCCGGCCACCGTTCGTTTTTCCATGCCCTGCGGGATTCACGCAGAGCCCTGCGCGCTTCTTCGTCGCGCGCCGCCTCGATCGCAACGTCGAACGAAATCTTCAACGAAGTCGCCCGACGCAGCATCTCCGACCTCTACATGCTGATGACCGACAAGCCGGAAGGCCCCTATCCCTATGCCGGCATTCCCTGGTTCAGCACGGTCTTCGGGCGCGATGCTCTGATTACGGCGCTGGAGACGCTCTGGCTGGACCCGGAGGTCGCCCGCGGAGTTCTTGGCCACTTGGCAGCCAACCAGGCAGCGGAGATCGATCCAGTCGCGGATGCGGAACCCGGCAAGATCCTGCACGAGGTGCGCTGTGGCGAAATGGCCGAGCTCGGCGAGGTTCCTTTTCGCCGCTACTATGGCAGCATCGATTCGACGCCTTTGTTCGTGATGCTGGCCGGCGAATATCTCAGACGAACTGGTGATCTTTTAACCATCGACCGTCTCCAGCCGCATATCGAAGCCGCACTGACATGGATTGACGACCATGGCGATCGCGACGGCGACGGCTTCATTGAATATGGGCGGCAGACGGAAGAAGGGTTGGTTAACCAGGCATGGAAGGACAGCCACGACTCCATTTTCCACGCGGACGGTACGCTGGCCAAGGGTCCGATCGCGATCGCCGAAGTTCAGGCCTATGTCTATGGCGCCTGGCATGCGGCGGCCGAGATCTTTCTCGTCCTCGGCCGGCCGGAACGGGCCGCCGGCTTCTTAGCGCGGGCGGAGGGCCTGCGTCGCGCCTTCGATACGAGCTTCTTCGACGAGGAACTTGGCACATACGTGCTGGCGCTCGACGGGGACAAGCGACCCTGCAGGGTCCGCTCCTCCAATGCCGGCCATGCCCTGTACACCGGCATCGCCTATCCCGAACGGGCCGCACAGCTCACCCTTACTTTGATGAGTGCCTCATCGTTCTGTGGCTGGGGCATCCGCACTATTGCCTCCACAGAGGCGCGCTACAATCCCATGAGCTACCACAACGGCTCGATCTGGCCGCATGACAATGCTCTGATCGCCAGCGGTCTTGCTCGCTATGGCTATCGGGCTGAAGCCGCGCGGATCTTCGAGGGACTATTTGCCGCTTCGACCTATATCGACTTGCGGCGGCTTCCCGAACTCTTCTGCGGCCTGCCGCGCAGGCGCCCGCAGGGACCGACCTTCTATCCGGTCGCCTGCTCGCCGCAGGCATGGGCGGCGGCAACGCCTTTGTCGTTGTTGCGATCGTGCCTCGGTCTCGAGTTCGATCCGAACGCCTTGCAGATCAGTTTGAACGAACCGCGGCTTCCGAGCTTCCTCGACGAGGTCACGTTGCGGCACCTGCTGATCGGCAATGGTTCGGCCGATATTGCCATTCGACGCTCCGGTCGCAATGTCGTGGTGGACGTGATCGATCGCAAGGGCGATATCCGCGTACTCACGACGGCATGACCGGTTGGATCGACCGCTCCGGCGGTCAAGTCCCAACCATGCTATTTGTCCTGCTCTTCCTGGTCGGCAGACAGCAGATCAACGAGCGCGGCAACCTTGCCTGTCGGCAGATGCCGGCCTTCACCCAACAAGGCTTCGTCGTTGCTGGCCCACGCAAATGCCTCGGCAAGCTCAGCCTGCGTAGCACCTGTCGCGATGACCTCGGCCACCAGCGTTTCGTCGGCAGGCCCAAGGACGGCAATGACGTGGTCTGAAGTCATGGGCATAGCCACTGCTCCCTTTCTATACCTCGGCTCAAATATGGTGGCGCCTCGGAAAAATTCAATTTTTCCACCGAGAAAATCCACTCCCCTTGAAACATTAACTCCCTGAATTATATCAATATTAGTCGATTGCCCAATGGGGATCGACATAAGGTCCAGGAGACGCCGGTCGCTCTTGGCGTCTCCTTGTATCCATGTTGCTTATAAGGAGGATATGGCTATGAGGACAAACCTCGATTTCTCCCCCCTATTCCGGTCGAGCATCGGCTTCGACCGGATGTTGAACGCGCTCGAGGCTGCAAGCCGCGCCGAGACGAGCGACAGTTGGCCGCCTTACGATATCGTCAAAGCTGGCGAGAATGATTACCGCATTGTCATGGCAGTGGCGGGCTTCTCAAAGGACGAACTGGCGATGACCCAAGAGCAGAACATGCTCATCGTCTCGGGACAGAAGGCAAGCGGCGATGACCTCCAATATCTGCATCGCGGCATCGCCAGCGGTTCGTTCCAGCGTCGCTTCGAACTAGCCGACCATGTCAGGGTCGTGAGTGCGGGTCTCGTCAACGGTTTGCTGACCATCGATCTCAAGCGCGAAATCCCCGAAGAGATGAAGCCGCGCCAGATCGAGATCCGAACGGGCCAGATAATGCCGAAGGCCGAGACCAAGCAGATCGAGGCCAAGCAGCAGGCGGCTTAAGCCTTCCCCAGCAGAGCGCAAACAAGGCACCGGACATGGTCCGGAGCCGGGAGGAAAGCTTCGCCAACCGACCCAACAGAAAGGAGAAGAAACATGAGTGTTCGTGATCTGATTCCCTGGGGCCGCAACAATGGCAACCAGGTTCCAAGTCTCTTGCGCGATGACGACCGTGATCCCTTCCTGTCGCTTCATCGCGAGGTGAACCGTCTGTTCGATGATGTCTTCCGCGGCTTTGGCTCCGGCCTGCCTTCCTTCGGCAACAGCGCCACGTTCAGGGGCGGCTGGCCGAGTGTCGAGATCTCCGACGCCGACAAGGAGATCAAGGTGACCGCCGAAGTCCCCGGCCTTGAAGAGAAGGACATCGAGGTCCTGCTCAATGATGGCGTGCTGACGCTGAAGGGCGAAAAGCGCTCCGAGAGCGAGGATAAGGATCGGCAGTTCTCCGAGCGCTACTACGGCCGCTTCGAGCGCCGCATTCCGCTCGGTGTCGAGGTCAAGGAAGACCAAGTCGACGCCACCTTCAGGAACGGCGTGCTGACTGTCACCTTGCCGAAGACCGAGAAGGCGCAGTCGCAGGTCAAGCGCATCGCCATCAAGAGCTGATCGAGACGAATGCGCGGCGCCGGCCACCTGGCGGCGGCCGCGCATCCTTCGCCAACATGGGGAGGACAAATGATGGAGACTGTCAGACACACACATAACGAGAGAATAGCAACGGCTTCCGGTTTGCGCGTCTCGAACGACAACCGGTGGAGCCATCCTTGTTTCGGGCACTCACGTTTTCCCGACAATGCCGTTGCCCGGATCTTCAAACCGTCGCGCTCGGTGACAACATCAGGGACCGCGCGGACGAAGGGCTGGCGGCTTGTTTTCGACCGCCGCAGCGCGCCATTCATCGAACCTTTGATGGGCTACACGGGAAGTGCCGACACGCTTACCCAGGTGAAGCTGAAATTCCTCACGCTCGAATCCGCCATCCACTATGCCGAGCGGCAGGGACTTACCTACGTGGTGCAACGCCAGCCAAGCAAAGCGGCTGCACAGATAAAGCAAGGCATCGGCCAGCGGTCGCACCAACCGTCTGATGCCTTCGCTGATGCGACACTGGAGGGGCTTGGCCTTGCCGCGCTTCAGCAAAACTATAGGCGGGCACTGGATGGGAAGGCGAACCAGGACGATGCCTGCGGCCCGTCGATGTGGTCACTTCTGATAGGCGTCGCCCGCGATCTAACGCTGTCCCTTGAAGCGAAGCGTTCGATCCTGATGAACTGGGCCTGGACAGAATATCTAGCCAGTCACGCGATGAACGAAGGCACGCCGGAGAACAACCGGTCCTCGCGCCTTCATGAGATCGAGGAGGCGCTGCTCGCGCTCGACCGAGAAACCGCGAACAGGCGGGACGATAGTATGGTCGGTCGAAAAGCCGCGTGAGGTGCGCCCATGGACCCACATGTCGGCTTCGATTGCCGGAGGATCCTGCCAAACAAGTTCGCGCTAGCTGTTACGGCAGCCGCGCGCTGCCGCGCCCTCAACCGTGGTGCGAAGCTAAGGCTCGATCTGCCGGGCATAAATGACAGCGAACTTGCGCTCCAGGAGACCGCCGATGGCCGGCAGCTGCTCGCAAAACTGATCGGCAGCGACAAGGAGACCGACATTGCGCTGCTGCAGATCGACGCGAAGAACCTCACCGCGATCCAGATCGGAGGTTCCGATGCTCTCAAGGTCGGTGATTATGTCGTCGCCATGGGCAACCCATTCGGACTCGGCCAGACGGTCACCTCGGGCATTGTCAGTGCGCTCGGACGCAGCGGGCTCAATATCGAAGGCTATGAAGACTTCATCCAAACCGATGCCTCGATCAATCCCGGCAATTCAGGCGGAGCGCTGATGACGCTTGACGGCAAGCTGATCGGGGTCAGCCATCAAATCGGACGCAGACTATGTCGATAGATATCGCGACCGTTAGACGTATTGCCCGCCTTGCCCGCCTCGCACTCAGCGAAGACGAGGCTGAAAAAATGTGCGGCGAGCTGAACGAAATTCTGACCTTTGTCGAGCAACTTTTGGAGGTTGATGTCCAAGGTATCCCTCCGATGACCTCGGTTGTGCCGACAACCATGAAAATGCGCCAGGACGTCGTGACCGAAGGCAATAATGCCGAAGAGATCGTGGCGAATGCACCGCTCAGTGAGCGCAACTTCTTCCTGGTCCCCAAGATTCTCGAGTAAGCAGAGACGGCCTCGGGCCTTGGAGCATTTGGCGGTCGGGGCAGGCGATCGCCCCCAAACGATGCGCGCCTTTGCGTGCCGCGTGTCAGCGGCTAGAGATTTTCCTGCGCACATCCGATGCTTCGAAAAACTTGCCGATCTCGTTTGTGATCGAATGATGCGTCATGACGAAAGTCCCGTTTGGCAAGATCCCAAGCGCACGCGGTCAGGCAGTACCGCACCCTAATCATTTTGGGTCTTGAGGGGGTCTAATTCTCTGGAAATCGAGTAGCAGTTACCCTAGGGTCAAGTTGATAGCGTGTGCTGCGGGTTCCCCCGAAATCGACGGAGACTTCGATCAACCTCTCACAAGGAGCGCGACCCCATGTCTTCGACATGTTCCAAGGGCCGCATTCGACCACTCTCCGTCAGTTCCTCGACGCTGGTCGGCGTTCCGGGAACGGTGGCAGTCCTGGTAGAGCTTGGCCGGGCCGATCTTCCTGCAAAGGCCAGTTGGGGTCAGATGACCGGAGTTGCTCTGCTGTGTGGTATCGGCCTCACAATGTCCCTTTTCATCGGCCTGCTGGCGTTCAGCGATCCAAGCGTGCAGGATCACGTCAAGATCGGAATTCTGATGGGATCAGTTGTATCCACCGTTCTGCGCGCAGTCTTCCTGCGCTGGGGTATCAGCCCAGTGTTCCTGCAAACCGCTCCGGCCATCGCTCGCGTTGGAAGACGGCTAAATACTCCCAAGCACCAACATTCCAATGGCAATCCAGAACAGCGCACACACTTCTGCCGCCACCAAGTAGCCAATCGCGCGATCACTCATTAATGTCCCCTCCTCAGACGACCTTTCAAATACGTCTACTCCACCAAGACGTGTCTGTTTCGCCATGCAATGTCCCGCGCTCGCGGCAGTTCGACGTACCTGCGTCGAAGGATCGGGATGTCAATGGCGCCTTTTGTCCACTCCTCCAACCAACTTTCGAATTGCGCGGATCCCTCCAGGGCAGCCCAACCTCTTTGGCACGGTTGAATGCCCTAGCGATAATTGCGCGCCGACCTTCAATTGACATCGCATTCCCTCAAAATAGGACGCCCGTGCGCGCCGACTAGTTGTCAAATCCTTTGCGGCACCAGCAAACGTGACGCGATATCATGCATAACGCAACGATTTTATTTAAGACGGCACTAAAGTGCAGCCATCCATCAAACACGGCTGAGTGCAATTTCCCTCTTTCGCTTTGCACAACGGGCACCGAGGAGGCGCGCTGGTAGTGGAACGACCGCGAGGCCTTGGCGAAGGCTCAAAACAAGCTCTATTTTTCAGGACGTCCCCAAGGTTGCTCGACCAACCCCTCTCTTTTCCACGAGCCTCGACGAGATCAGAGCCTTCATCAGACAGCCCGAAACGCAGTGTCATCTTGAAACCACTGCAGCGGTCGGGAGCCGACATGCCGTTGCATTTTCTTGGCTGAGAAAGGCGCCTACTCATCGCGCTCTGCCGGCAGCCATGCCCTTGGCTGAGCAGCGAACATTTGATCATTGATGCTTGTCACGAAACAAAGATGAGAACTGCTTACCTTGAAGGCCTCGAATGCGAGGCGTATCGTCCGTTTGTTGCCCGCTCTAGGGCACTGCTCATCATTCTTTAGCCCTGCCCTCTGCAGGGCTCTCTTTTTCAGCCGGCCTTCCGCACCTTTGCTGCGTCATCCGGCAAGACCTTAAGACCTGCCTCGTGGGCGGCTACAACGAAGGCCGCTCGAGCGCTTGCCGCGTCCGTATAGAATTCCAAGGCTTCCAGAACCGACATGAGTGCGTGATGGAAGGATGGGACATTGGACCAATCCCATTTGCTGCTTAGGAGAATGGCGGCGAGGTCCTCGACTGTATCAGCATGCCGATAGCGGCCGGTATTGCCTTCAAATCCAACCTCCATCGGGTTGATAAAAACGGGAATCTCGCTGGCCATCTCCTAAACCCCTTGACATCACAGAATCCAGTAAATGGAAAAGCGATTCGTTTCGTCCAGTGCCGTTGCGCAACATCACGTTTGACGACGTGCCAAGATAAGAACAAACTGAGAACATTCAGACGGAGGTTCTCATGACCCATACGGAACAAGTCATTGCGAAGGCCCTGGCTGTGGTTGCCAACATCCGGTCCGAGCGGGAGCGAGATGCCGAAAGGCGAAAGCGGGTCTTCGGTAAACTCGATGTCAGCCGCCCGCGACCGACAGTCCGAGGCCAGCAACTCACGCTTGACCTTCAGTCACCGCAGCTGACTTGAAGCGGGACTTTCGGACAGGCCGCGCGACGCATTCATGTCCGGAGAAAGGGCAATAAGTGGGATATTCGGCAGCCCCGCACTGCGGCTGCGGTTACCGTTCAACGCGATGAGGCTCTTGGCACGCTGGAGTGACGCGCTCTGTTCGTTGTGATAGCGCGCGCCGATTTCCATCATCGGCACGATGCCCGGCATGAACTCAAGCTCGCTGAAGATGCCCACCCTGTCGATCCCAGCTGAGGGGCATCTTGCAGATCGCAGATGCCGAGCGCCGTCGATTCTCCCCAGATACTACAGCTTGTAGAGGGCCTCTGAGAGGCTGAAAGCACCGGCTCTTGTGATCCCTTGGGGTCGGGTCGCCCGACGGTCGGCAAGCAAAGGCGCTGACTTACCCGTTCCTTTATTCCGTATTAAATTTTGCTCCCGCGCGCTCCAATCATGGCGCGCGAGAACTCGCTATTGCGTACGACTTTATGCTGCACGCTCCATCGCCCGAGTATCAACGCAACCGATGAAACGTTCAAGTCACAGCAGCTTTTCGAGTGTTATCGGCAGGTCGCGGACGCGTTTTCCGGTTGCGTGAAAGACGGCATTGGCGATTGCCGGCGCGACACCGACGATTCCGACCTCGCCAACGCCTTTGCCTCCCAGAACCGAGGCATTGAGGTCGGGGATACCAACCGAGATCACCTGGATCGGCGGGATGTCGGCATTCGTCGCAACGAGGTAGTCACCGAGATTGTTGTTGATGACTCGTCCGTTGCGCGAATCGACCAAACCTTCTTCGAGCAACGCCTGACCGATCCCCATGATGATGCCGCCGCGCCACTGGCTTTCGGCAAGCTTGGGGTTGTAGATCCTGCCGCAATCGAATGCCGAGACCATTCGCGACACGCGGATCGTGCCGAAGTCTTCGTCCACCTTGACCTCGACGAAATGCGCGCACCAACTGTGCATGGAGAATTCACCCGCGGTCGGCCCTTGGATGCTTCCCATGGTCGTCCAGGCCTTCTTGTGACCCTCGGGCCCCTGCTCTCCTTCTGGAAGGGTGTTTCGCCGTGTGTCGATGCTGTCGCGACCAAGGGCCGTCATGAGTTCCGAAATGGAGACGGACAGTCCCCCATCGCGGGGCACAAAGATCCGGCCATCCGCGACCATCAGCGTATTGGCGCCCGTATCGCGGAAGGGAGAGGCGCCGTCGTTGAGAGCAAGTTCGATCAGTTCGTCGCGAGCAGCCGATGCCGCCTTGTGAACGGCTCCGGTGATGGCGCCGGCAAGCATCGAGCCGCCAGCGACCGTGGCGCCGGGAAGCGATGAATCGCCAAGTCGGACATTGATGCTCTCGGCCGGGACGCCGAGCACCTCGGCGGCGGTCTGCGCGAGTATCGTATAGGTACCCTGCCCCATGTCGATCGCGCCGCTGACGACTTCCACGGAACCATCGGCGAGGATCCGGATCAGTGCCTCGCTGGATGCGCGCAGGACGGGGAATGTGCCGCACGCAACGCCCCAGCCGATCAGTTGCCTGCCATCCCGCATCGAGCGCGGGGCAAAGCTGCGGTGTGACCAACCGAACGCCTCGCCGCCCTTGGAAAGCGCCTCGCGCAACCGGCGGGTCGACCACGGCTTGCCTGATTGCGGATCACGCTCCGCGTAATTGCGAAGCCTAATCTCAACCGGATCGATCCCGACCGCATAGGCAAGCTCATCCATGGCGCTTTCCAGGCCAAAGGCACTGGGGTTCTTGCCGGGCGCGCGCAGGGCTCCAGGCATGACCGTGTTCACCCGCACGAGGCTGTGTTTCGCGCTGAAATTTTCCACGGCATACATCAATGGGGTCGCCGCGCTTGTCTGCTCGGGAAAATCCGCATAGGTGGCGGTCTCGCTGGCACCCTCATGTACGATCGATTGCAGCACGCCATCGGCATTGGCGCCGAGCGCGATCGTTTGTCTTGTCGCGGCGCGGCCGCCATAAGCCGTGAACGTCTGCGGGCGCGTTACAGCGAGCTTCACCGGCCGGCCAAGCTTGCGGGCTGCAGCCGTTGCGATAGCGCCATAGGCGTAGGCTGTGGCCTTGGAACCGAAGCCCCCACCGATAAACGGCGAGACAATACGAACATTCTCATATGGGAGCCCGTACCACTCGGCATAGGTGCGCGCCATCCCGTGCGTCCACTGGCTGGGTTCCCAGATGGTCAGTTGGTCGCCTTCCCACCTCGCAACGAGGCCATGCGGCTCGATCGCCACATGATATTCGCGCGGCGTTCGGTACTCAGCCTCGATGCGGACCGGCGAAGTGGCAAGCGCGGTCTCTGCGTCGCCCCAAGTCACCGTAAGCGCATCGAGCGGCCTTTCCTCACTCGCCTTGGGATCATCGAAGTCAACGATCGCCGACACCTCCTCATAGGTGACGTCGACCAGCCGGGCAGCTTCGGCAGCCTGCTCCAGCGTTTCACAGATCACGGCAGCGACGGCCTGGCCGTTGAAGGTGATATCGTTGGACAGAGGAGAGTAAGGCTGGTTGTCGGGCCGGTTTCCGTACCAGTCGGAAGCCATCTTCAAGCCGAGTTCGACATCGGGTGTCAGCACCAACAGCGTACCGGGCGCCGCTTGCGCCTTTGTGGCGTCAACCTTCACAACCCGACCGGCGGCGATCCGGCTCTGCACGAGGACCGCGTAGACCAGACCCTCGACCGGTTGTTCCAAAGCATAGGTCGCTCCGCCGGTTATTTTCAGCCTTCCATCGAAGCGCGAGAGGCGACTGCCGATCGTACCGTCAGAGGCGTCGCCGCGTTTGCGGGGTTCCATGATGGTCATGCGAGACCTCCCATATTCAGAATGGCGCGCGCAACGACACGCGGCGCAAGTTCGATCTTGTAACGATTGCCGCCGTTAGCGACGGCGCCTTCCATGGCCAGTCGGCTTGCTTTCTCGACTGTGCCGGCATCGAGGACCTTACCGATCAGCGCCTTCTCGACCGACCGTGCGCGCCACGGCTTGGTGGCAACGCCACCCAATGCAACGCGGATGTCGCAGATCGTCTTGTCGTCCGCCTCCAACTCCAGCCCGACGGCTGCGCTTGCGGCAGCGAACTCATAGGACTGCCGATCGCGAACCTTGAGGTAGGTCGAGGTTCTGGCGACCGGCGACGCAGGAATGTTGATGGCCATCACCATCTCGCCACGCTCAAGGATCGTCTCACGTTCTGGTGTGTCGCCGGGAAGCACGAAGAAGTCTTCCGCAGTGACTTTGCGGTCACTGAGATCGATCGTTGCCTCCAGGGCAACCAGTGCAACGGCAAGATCACCCGGATAGGAGGCAATGCAGGCCCCGCTGGTGCCAAGCACCGCGTGATTGCGGGTCACACCACCGATCGCAGAGCAACCGGAGCCGGGATTACGCTTGTTACACGCGGAAAACGTTCCGGGATCGCGGAAGTAGGGACAGCGCGTCCGCTGCAGAAGATTACCGCCGATCGTCGCCATGTTGCGCAACTGCGGAGATGCTGCCAGCAAAAGCGACTGCGAAATGGCGGGATAATTTGCCCGGATCCCCGGGCTACCGGCCACATCTTCCATTTTCGCAAGCGCGCCGATCGTAATGCCATCGGCATCGGCCGAAATCTGCGACAGGCCGGAAAGGTGAGTGATGTCGACAACGGAATCGGGTTCGGCAACACCGCATTTGGCAAGATCGAGAAGCGTCGTACCACCGGCGAGCAACATTGCGCCTGATTGCATAGCGAACTGGCGGGCGTCGTCGAGCGAGCCAGCTCGGAAGTAGCTGAAGTCTCTCATCACGCCATCTCCGCCGCTTCGCGCACTGCCGCCACGATGTGATTATAGGCACCGCACCGACAGAGATTGCCGGCCATGTATTCTCGGATCTCTTCGTCCGAGCCGACCCGCCCCTCACGGATGCAGGCAACGGCCGACATGATCTGGCCAGGTGTGCAATAGCCGCATTGGAACGCGTCATGCTCCAGGAAGGCCGCCTGGACCGGATGCAGGTCGCCGCTTTCGGCCGCAAGCCCTTCAATCGTCGTGATGTTGCGCCCTTCAACCTGTGCGGCAAGCGTCAGACAGGCAAGCACGCGCTTGCCGTCGACATGGACGGTGCAGGCACCGCATTGTCCCTGGTCGCAGCCCTTCTTTGTTCCGGTAAGACAGAGTTGCTCACGCAACGCGTCGAGTAGCGTCGTGCGCGCATCGACATCGAGCTCATGCAGCCGCGCATTGATGTCCAAGGAGAGATGAACCGTTCGTGTCATGATAAGCTCCTGCTATCGTCACGAGATTGGAGGTCGAAATCCAAAAAAGGGGTGGCCGCTCAGGATCAGCGCGCTAGCTAAGCTCATGGGAAGCAAGCCTGGGCACCTTTGGGCATGACATCCCGCCCCGTTCTGGATTAAGAGGTAAAAGGCACTCCACATAAACGGAGGCGCCTCCGTTTAATCTAGTGACTTGCCGCCGAGCGTCAAGTCCAGAATGTGCTTGGAGCTTATTTTGGCCTCGGCCCCGCCGAAGACGGAACCGTCCACACTGCCGCCAATGCGCGCGGATGCACGCCGCAATCGCGAGAAACTCGTCGACGTCGCAGCAGCCGCCTTTGCGGAGGCAGGCGTCGAAACTTCGCTGGAAGACATTGCCCGCAGGGCCGGCGTCGGCATCGGTACGCTCTACCGGCATTTTCCGACGCGTGAGCATCTGGTTGAGGTGGTTTACCGCCGTGAGTTGGAAAGCCTAGCGGCTGCAGCAAGGGAACTGGCTGAAAGCCATGCGCCTGATGCTGCACTCGAAGAATGGATGCGCCGCTTTGTCGGTTATATCGCCGCCAAGCGCGGGATGGCGACCAGCCTGAAGATCCTGATGAACTCCAATGCCTCTCTGTTTGCTGAAGGCAGCGGCCTTTTGCGAGGTGCCGTCGACGGGCTCCTCAAGGCAGCCGCTGAGCAAGGCCTCGTTCGAAGCGATATCGATACGACCGACCTTCTGCATGCCCTTTCGAGCATCTACTCGCTACCGGCGTCGCCAGATTGGCGGGACCGCTCGAACCGGCTTATCGGCTTGCTGATGGACGGGTTGCGGACACAAAAATAGTCGCCTCACTCTCCGTGAGACGACGTGGCACCGCCGGATTGCATATGTGCTCTCTCGAGGCAAAAAAGAAGCGGCGCTCGTGGCGCCGCTCTCGTCTTTTAGGCCGCCCGAACGCTCGCGCCCAACGGAATTTCCACATCGATTTCGAGGATGGACATATGCTCGTCGCGATCCATCGTCACTCGAACCCTTTCGCTATCGACTTGTACGTGCTTGGCGATAACGGCGAGGATTTCCTCGCGCAGCAAGGATACGAGATCGGATCCCGCCGAGACGCGCTCATGCGCGAGCAGCACCTGCAGGCGTTCGCGGGCCGCCGGCGCGGTCCTCTGTTTGCCAAAGAAGTTGAAGATGCTCATGCAGCGGCCCTCCGTCCGAAGATCTTGCCGAAGATGCCCCGCTTCTCTCCCGGGATGGTGACCGGCAGCTCTTCGCCGGCCAGTCTGCGCGCAGCATCGAAATAAGCCATGGCGGGTGCGCTGCGGCTGTCAGCCAGGGTGACTGGGGCACCGATATTGGACGCACGCAGCACATCCGTGCTTTCAGGAATGATGCCGAGGAGTGGAATGGAGAGGATCTCCAGCACGTCATCGACTTTCAGCATATCACCGCGTTCAGCGCGGTTGGGGTCGTAACGCGTCAAGAGCAGATGTTTTTCCATCCGTTCTCCGCGTTCGGCCTTCGCAGTCTTCGAGTCGAGCAGCCCGATGATGCGATCGGAATCACGGACTGAAGAGACTTCGGGATTGGTGACGACCACGGCGACGTCGGCGTGGCGCATGGCAAGCGTTGCGCCGCGTTCGATCCCGGCGGGGCTATCGCAGATGATCCAGTCGAAATGACGCTTCAGATCGTTGATCACGCGCTCGACACCCTCGGCCGTGAGGTTGTCCTTGTCCCGCGTTTGCGAAGCCGGCAACAGGAAGAGTGTCTCCAGCCGCTTGTCGCGGATCAGCGCCTGAGAAAGCTTGGCGTCGCCCTGGATGACATTGACAAGGTCGTAAACGACTCTGCGCTCAGCGCCCATGACGAGATCGAGATTGCGCAGGCCGACATCGAAGTCGACCACGGCCACCTTCTCGTTCCTCTGTGCTAAGGCCGCTCCGAGGGCTGCAGTGGATGTGGTCTTGCCCACCCCGCCCTTGCCCGAAGTGACGACGATGACTTTCCCCATCTTTCTCTCCTGTGTGATAGCCAGCTTCGGGCCTAGATAAGTTTCTCTGCCTTGATCGAGTCGCCTTCCAGCCAAAGCTGGACGGCCTGTCCGCGAAGGTTCGGCGCTATGTCTTCCGCCATCTTGTAGATACCGTCGATCGCGACCAGTTCGGCTTCAAGCTTGCGGCAGAAGATGCGCGCCGAAGTATTCCCGACCGATCCCGCCATCGCGCGCCCCCTGAGCGTGCCGTAGACATGGACCGAGCCCCCGGCGATAATTTCCGAACCGGATGCGACGGAGCCGATGACCGTGACGTCGCCTTCCGGAAAGATCAGCGACTGACCCGAGCGAATCGGCTCGCGAATGACGATCGACTGCAGCGCCGGCCGTGTCTCGACGGCCGCTGACTGCGTGCGAACATCGATGACCGGTTCCTGTTGCGGAACCTCGAAGTCCGAGACCGGGCGCCCGCCCTTGAGAGCCGGCGGCATCCCAGGCCCGATCAGCGAAGGCCGGCACCCCTCGATGCCCATGATACTGACGTTGCGCTGCGCCAGCTCAGCGATCAAACCCTTGAGCTGCGCCCGGTCAATCTCCAGGTCGCTGACATCAAGGACGACCGGTCGCCCCAGGAAGAAGCCGGCGGAGCGCGCGGCAAGATCGTCTAGTCTTACGAGCCAGTCATCGAAGGGAAGATCTGGCGAAAGCATGACCGCCAGGAAAGAGCGGCCCTTGATGCGGATCGAGCGAGCGTCTGTTAGCACTTTGGTCATCTAGGTTAAGAAATCGTTGAACATTTCTACGTCTGATTTGGTTAACAAATGGTTAATTTCCGATGCCCGGATCGTTAACAAATCTCAGTTCGCACACTCCCAAAACTCGCAACTGAGCGTCTGATTAGCGCTCGACACATCGTATCAGGCAGCCATATCTTTGGGTTAGATGCCAGGTCGAAACGCTTCGCGTGAACAAGCGAGACGAAACTCGCCTCGAGAGGCTCAAGCTTGCCCCCTGCCGCGAAGGATCGGGCTGAAATGGCGCATCGGGTGAGATCCGCAACAAGCGTATTCGCTGGAGCTGACGCGGCACCCCAAAATAGCAAAGGCCCGCTCGAGCGGGCCTTGATCTCTTGGTCTTCCGGAGGTCTTAGCGACCGTAAACCAGGCGCTTGATATCGCCACGGGTGACGCCAATGTCCTTCAGTGCTGCGTCGTCGAGTCTGGAAAGATCCCGGTATGCCTTACGGAGCTGAAGGAACTCTCCGATCCTGTTGCCGATTTTCATGTCATATCTCCTTGTGCGTTGCACAATTATATAGCTCATTGCTTCCTCAATGAGCACTTCGAAAACCGCATAAGAGGCATCTCGAAATTGCAATCTCGACATGCAGGTTGAGGAGAAGCACGGGGGCAAGGCACTTGGCGCGCCTCACGCCCGATTTGCCGTCACCCTCACCGCCCGACTCAGCACCCGTCGGACAGCGAACCAATCAGCAAACCAGAACAAAGATTTCGAATTGATTCATCGCAGTTTCGCGCTCCGGCGAAATGAACGTTTCACCTTGCCGCATTTTTCTCTCAAAACTGAAACGCAGTCCCCGATAAATCGCACTAAACTCTTCAGAGATCAGAGATTTGGGAGGATCGACGATGGCGCAGGCAACAGCGGTTCTATTGCGCGGCAGGAACGCACCCGATGAGGGAATCGACTGGCAACGCGTTACCTACCTTGTGCACCTCTCGCGAATTCTTGACGAGATGGAGGAGACGCGGCTCGTCCCGGAGAAGAAGGTCCTCTATCAATTCTCCGCCCGTGGCCATGACATGGCGCAGATCATGCTCGGCTTGCAGCTGACGAACCACCACGACGCCACCTGCGGCTATTATCGGTCGCGCCCGCTGCTTCTTTCGCTCGGCGTCGACCCGGCCGATGCGCTCGGTTCCGCCATGGGCCGCGCCGGCGGCTATTCGGATGGCCGCGATATCGGCGTGGTCTTCAACTATCCGAACCGCAACGGCGCTTCGGCTCTGCCGATGTGCGGCGGTGTCGGAGCTCAATACACCCCGACGGCGGGCTGGGCCCAGGCGCTGCAATATTACGCAACCGTGCTTCACGAGCATGACTATCGTGATGCGATCGCCGTCGTGCTTGGCGGCGACGGTTCGGTCGCATCGAACGGTTTCTGGTCTGCGCTGACGATTGCCACGACGCAGTCGCTGCCGATGTTGTTTTACGTCGAGGATAACGGCTTCGGAATCTCGGTCCCTTCCGACGTGCAGACGCCTGGCGGAAACATCGCGGCCAATCTCGCGAGCTGGCGCGGCCTGACGATCTTTGAAGGCGATGGGTGCGATCCCGCAGCGGTCGCGCGATTGACGCAGCAGGCAGTCGGCTTCGTCCGCGAGCGTAGAATGCCTGCTCTTTTGCGGCTTACTGTTCCCCGATTGGAGGGGCACAGCTTCCAAGACACCCAGTCGTATAAGAGTGAAGCGCTGGTCAAGGCTGAATGGGCTCGCGATCCGCTACCACGCCTGCGAGACTACCTGGTTCCCGCAGTGATGAGCTCTAACGAGTGGGAAGCCTGCCGGCTTGAGGCGGAGGGCGTGGCAGAAAAAGCGCGCGCCGAGGCCGAAGGCCGGGTTGTTGCCGCTCCCGAAACGGTCACCCGCCATGTCTTCTTCGACGGCGAAATGCAGGCGATGGGTGGTCAGCATTGCGACGGCTATCGTGCCCCGGAATGCAGCGACGAGGCGGCACCGGACGGCCAGCGTATCAATATGGTCACGGCGATCAGGCGTACGCTCGATCACGAATTGACGATCAACGAGCGCGTGGTGCTGTTCGGCGAGGACATTGGCCCGAAGGGCGGCGTTCATGCCGTCACGCTGGGACTGCAGGACAAGTTCGGCAAGGAACGGGTCTTTGACACATCGCTCTCGGAGGAAGGCATCGTCGGCCGCGCCGTCGGGATGGCGCTTGCGGGTCTCGTTCCCGTTCCTGAAATTCAGTTCCGCAAATATGCCGAACCCGCGACCGAACAGATCAATGATTGCGGCACGATCCGCTGGCGCACCAACAACCGGTTCGCCGCACCTGTTGTCCTGCGCATGCCGGGCGGCTTTTTCAAATGTGGCGATCCCTGGCACAGCCAGACGAACGAGGTCGCCTTTGTCCACCAGCCGGGCTGGAAGGTCGCCGTACCCTCGAATGCGGAAGATGCCGTCGGGCTCCTGCGCACCGCCTTGCGCGGCAACGATCCTGTCATCTTCTTCGAGCATCGCGCCATGCTCGATCATCCGTGGGCACGCCGCCCTTACCCGGGTGACAACTACGCCCTGCCCTTTGGCAAGGCACGCTTTACGCGCAAGGGCAATGCGATCACGATCGTCACCTGGGGTGCCATGGTTCCCCGCTGCGAGGAGGCGGCGGAAGGCATCTCTGCTGATGTCATCGATCTTCGCACGTTGATGCCCTTCGACCGCGCAAGCATCGTTTCCTCCGTCCGTCGCACGCGACGGTGTCTCATCGTCCATGAGGATCTTGGGACCGGTGGCTTCGGCGCGGAAATTGCCGCCATCGTTGCCGACGAGGCCTTCATGGATCTCGACGCACCAGTGTCGCGATTGACGATGCCGGATATCCCAAGCCCACACAACCCGGCCTTGCTCGACTGGGCGGTGCCGTCGGTCGACCGCATCAGGCAGAAGATCACGACGCTCGTGGAGTACTAAGACATGGCCGATTTTTCCGAAGTCCTCGTCCCCGTCGAACAGGAGGGAACGAAGGCAGTTGTCCGCAACTGGCTGAAGCAGCCAGGCGAGATCGTCGCCGTGGACGACCCGCTCGTCGAGCTCGAAACGGACAAGGTCACGCAGGAGATTTCCGCACCCGCAGCAGGAATCCTCGACGAGATCGTCATGGCATCAGGCACGGATGCAGCGCCCGGCGCGGTTCTGTGCCGCATTCGTCTGAGGGCAAGCACTGCCGGAGATGACCATGCGCCGGAGCTTCCACCTTTGCCATCTGGCGAGACTGGCAATGAGAGCGGCGACCGCTTCTCGCCGGCAGTTCGCAGTGCTGGCGAGCAATACGGCATCGACCCGGCTGAGGTCGTCGGCACCGGCAGGGATGGACGTGTTACGCGCATTGATATGGATGCGGCGTTCGCGCTGAAACAGAAGATCGAGCGCGATGAGATGCCATCTTCCATCAGGACCCCGATCACCCGCGATCAGATCACTCACCGCTCGCACATGGCTGCTCATACTCCCATGCGGCTTTCCATCGCCCGGCACATGCTGGAATCGGTTACGACTGCCCCACATGTCACGGCGATCTTCGAGGCCGATTTCAGCGCGATCATCAAGCATCGCGACAAGAGCAAGGCGGCATTTGCCGCCGACGGCATCAATCTTTCCTTTACGGCCTATATCATCGCCGCCTGCGTCGCGGCGATGCGGGCTGTGCCTGAGATCAACAGCCGTTGGCATGACGATCATTTGGAGGTCTTCGACGATATCAACATCGGCGTCGGCATGGCGCTTGGCGACAAGGGCTTGGTCGTTCCGGTCGTTCGGCAAGTCCAGGATCTCTCGCTGGCTGCGATTGCCGCCAGACTTCAGGACCTGACCATCCGTGGGCGGGCCGGCGGCCTCACCAACGCCGATATGCGCGGCGGTACCTTCACGATCTCAAACCACGGGGTGTCAGGCTCCCTGATCGCTGCACCCATCATCATCAATCAGCCGCAATCGGCGATCCTTGGCGTAGGAAAAATGGAAAAGCGTGTCGTCGTGCGAGAGGTCGATGGCGTCGATACTATCCAAATCCGACCAATGACCTATGTGTCCTTGACGATCGATCATCGCGCGCTGGACGCTCATCAGACAAACGCCTGGCTGACGCGTTTCGTCGAAACCCTCGAAGGCTGGCCGGCATAGCGCCGGCGGCCGCGCAAAGGAATGGGGCACCGTGAGGCGCCCCTTTGCTATCATCTGGCGTTGCGGATCGTCAGCGCCGGATTATGCGCAAAGAAATTGTGCGGCTCGATATGGATCGTTTTCCATTCGGTCGACATCACGGGCCAATCCTCCATGCGCGGGATATGGTGGAAGCCGGCCGTGAACCAGGTCACGATATCCTTGCCCATCAGCGGCTTGTTGGCCTTGACCCATTGCGGCAGCGTATCCGAGCCATCGCTCTGCATCGCATACTTGCCGCCCGCATACTGCTGATCGATGTTGTAGACGGTGTTCCAGACCGAATACTCGATATAGGCGTTGCGCTTCATCGGCGGGTCCTTGGCAAAGTCGAACGGGCCGTAGGCAACGTCGCCATGATGGATCATCCAGCCCGGCTCTTGGCCGAGATAGCCTTCGCGGGAGGGATCGGAAATCATGAAGTAGCGCGGCTTCATCGCCGACAGTTGATAGCGCGCCTCCATCTCGGTCTTCGGCATCGTGTGCTGCACCGTCCACATCGAGCGCCGCGGGTTCTTCGCGTCGACCTTGGCCGGAACGATATCCATCGTCCCGAAATGGTTGTCCGGCTGGTCGACGTCGAAGTCGATGCGGAAGTTGAAGTAATGGTCATGGTTTGCCGCCACCAGGTTCGGTGCGATCAGCGTTCCATGCGCAGTGTCTTGCGCGGCTGTCGGATCGCTCATCGAGGTCGATGCAACGCCCTTTACTGCGTCCAGACCCGTTGCCCCGATCATGATCCTGATCTGACCGTCCTGCTGCAGGCGATAGTCGATCAGGTAGTCATAGTTTCCGACTTCGGAGGCAGTGCGGACGACGAGCTCGCTCGCCGGACGGCCTTCGGCCGGGATCGGCTTTTCGGGAGTCTGTGCGAAGACTTCGAAATGGCGCCATGCCGGATCGCCGATGCTGCGCTCGAAGACGCAGATTGCATTCGGAATGGTCAGCGGATTGCCCTTGTCGTCGGCAATCGTTGCGGGCAGGAAGGTCGCATAGTCGGGGCAATCGACGCCAGAGCGCAGCGGGCTTAAGAACAAGCCGAAGCCATACTCCCCGCTGTCCATATAGGTACGCCAATACCAGCCTTCTGTCGGATCCATGTAAGGTACGAACACCTCGGACAGATGCGACTGGTAGATCACCGAACGCCACGTGCCCCCATCCTTCACGTCGAGGTTGGAGACGACGAGGCCGGGGCGCTTGTCAACGCGGAAGTTCATCCGCCACATATCCCATTCGAGGTGGCTGCCTGTGATCTTGTAGTTCGGGCCGCCGGGCTGGGACAGCTTCGCAGGGTTCATCTCAGGGCGCAGCGGCTCGCGCTCGGCAACTTCCTTCTCGGTGTAACCCCAATTGTCCTTTGGGCCGTCGATCACACCGGTGTCGATGACGCGAAGGACTTGCCTCTTACCGATATCGTAAACGGCAAACAGGCCCTCGATGGGCTTTGCGTAGAAGTTCGATCCCTCGGGCACCTTGTAGCAAGGCACCTTCATCAGACGCGAGTTCTCGTATTCATCGGTGAAGAAGTTACCAGCAGTCAACGGCAAGCAGAAAGCCTGTTCCGGCGTCAGGCCACGCTTCTTCAGGCCGGCGATCATGTCCGGATTGGCAAGCGCACCCTGAAGAGCGTCCATGAACTCGGTGAACAGCACCATCGGCTGCCCTTTGATGGGCGTCGTGCTCTCAACCGTGCCCTTGGTGATGTTGACGACTGTCTCCTTGAACCCCTGGGGGCTCGTCAACTGGACCTTCGCCTCGCGGTCGATCTGGTCGTCGCCTTCCTTAAAGGAGAGAACCTCCTCCTTGCTGGGCTCCTTGAGCTCGATCAGCGGATAAAGCGTATTGTCGTCGACCACTTTCTGGTCGCGCAGGATCTTGTTGATCTTCTGATATTCCTCTGCCGTCAGCCCATCCAACGGATGAGCGATAGCAGCTGGCGCGCCCAGCGCCAGAAGCAAGCCGGCCGAAGCCAGATATCGCTTTATGTTCATTGCATCCTCCCTATTGCATGCCTTCACTAATCAAGCGAATACCACCTGGATATTCGTGTATTCCTGCAGCCCTTCCTCGGCGAATTCGACGCCGAACCCGGAAGCCTTCACGCCGCCGAACGGTGCGTTCGGCTGAATGGCGCCATGCTTGTTGATCCAGACCGAACCGCACTCCATGCGGCTGGCAACCACCTTCGCGGCTGAGATGTCGCACGACCAGACGGAACCTCCAAGGCCATTGGCGCTGTCGTTTGCAAGTGCAATTGCCTCGTCGACGCTGCTGTACTTGATGACAGGAAGCGCAGGACCGAACTGTTCCTCGTCGACAAGCGGATCGCCGTTCTTCAAACCAGCAATGATGGTCGGCGGAAAGAAAAGCCCCTCGCCCGGCTCACCGCCCAGCAACACCGCTCCTCGCTCTTTGGCATCCATGACGAGACGCGAGAGCTTTTCGAACTGCATGCGGTTCTGCACGGGGCCGAGAACGCTGCCCTCGTCCATGCCGTCACCGATAGGAATGTTGCGTGCATAGGCGACAAGGGCATCGCAGACGGCATCGTGAATCGACTCATGGACATAGAGGCGCTTCATCGCCGCGCAGGTCTGGCCGTTGTTGATAAAGGCGCCCCAGAACAGGCCCTCGGCAATTGCCTGCGGATCGGCATCGGGCAGGACGATCCCGGCATCGTTGCCGCCGAGTTCGAGCGTCAGGCGCTTCATCGTCTCTGCGGCAGAGCGCATGACTTTCTGGCCTGTCGCACACGAGCCCGTAAACACGATCTTGCTGATGTCGGGATGGGCCGACATTGCCGCGCCGATGTTGAACTCGCCGTCGTCGCCAGTCACGACATTCAGTACGCCGGGCGGCAGCACCTCGTTCATGATTTCGACCAGGCGAAGCGTCGCAAGCGGCGTCAGCGGCGACGGCTTGATGACGACGGTGTTGCCGGTGCGCAGAGCCGGCATGACGTGCCAGATGGCGATCATGACCGGGAAGTTCCAAGGGGTGATCGAGCCGACGACGCCGAGCGGCTTGCGATGAAGTTCGATACGCCCTTCGTTGTTGTCCTGGAGGATTTTCGGCGGCAGCGACAACGCGGTCGTATAGCCTGCCCAGGCAACAGCACCTCCCAGCTCCCAGCGCGAGCCGAGCCCGTTCAGTGGCTTGCCCTGCTCGAGCGTGATCAGCCGCGCGAGTTCGTCGGCGTGTGCTTCAATGTGGGCGGTAGCGGCCGCACAGGCGGCTTGCAATTCCTGCTCGCTTTTGGCCGACCATGCGGGAAAAGCTGCCTTGGCGGCAGCAACGGCAGCGTTGAGCTCGGCAGCGCCCATGTTTGGCGCACGGCCAACTTCGCCTCCCGTGGCCGGGTTGAGCACGCTGAAACTGTGCTCGCCGGTCATCGGCTTTCCGTCGATCGTGGCGCTATGGATCGTCATTCTCACCTCCTCCGAATGAGGTCCGACCATCGGGCAGGACTGGAAGCGGAGACTAGGCGATTACAGGCATCAGGACTTGGACTGAGCCGTCTGCATCTATGGACAAATCCGTCAGTGGCGGCGCGCAACAACGCCCGGTGCACAGCCGTATTTCTTTCGGAACTCGCGATAGAAATAGGAAAGGTCGTTGAAACCGGCGTCGTAGGCGACTGCGGCAATCCCGTCGGCAGGCTTGGTGGTACGCGGCTGCGTCAGCGTTGCATGCGCAAGTTCCAGGCGACGGCTGAGCAGCCGATGGCCTGGCGTCTCGCCAAGCAGGCGGAAATGCCGCTGCAACATGCGCTCCGAAACATTGAGCCGCCTTGCCAACTCGCCGGGCCCGAACGTCGGATCGGCACGGTGCCGATCAATCATGGCGAGCGCTCGCGACAGCAGGGTTTCGCTGGGTCCCGCAGCTTCGGCTGTCTTGGTACTGTGAAGGTAGGCGCCCAAAAGCGACAACATCGCCTCACCGAGCTGCGCCGACGCTCCAGGCTCTGTGAGCATCTTGGTAATCACGGCCCGCATTGCCAGCCAAAGGGGATCGTCCCGACTGATGGCGACGCCATCAGTACAGGGCTTGCCAAACCGATGAAGCATCTCGGCGCGTGGCATATGGACTGACAACTGGCTGGAGCGCTCACCGTCATAAACGAACGACGACGGCCGAACGGAATCGACAAGGAACATGTCTCCCGGGGCCAGCCGGGCTGAACGCTCGCCCTGCTCCACGCGACAGTGTCCCTCGTCCTGGATCAGCAAGAACAGATGCTCACCGGGGTCCTGCCGGATTGATTTCATCCCACGCTGCACGTGGCGGGCATCAAGTGCGACGATCGCAGTATCGAAAAGCCCCATACGACGCGTTGCCACATCGCCGGCCATCACATTGGTGCGGGCCATGGGTTCGACATCGAACGCACCGCAAACTTTCCGGATTTCCTCCTGCAGAACCTCTACGGCCACCGGCTTGTGCACCGGCGTTACCAGCGACTGCATTCTCCCCTCCCTGGCTCCTGCAGACTTGACTTAAGCGTTCCTGTCGTATCGCATCCTATTCCGAATTGATACAGGCGGTCTATCAGCACATTCTCACGTGCGTATTGAATGCCGGTCGGTCAAGGCGCTTTACGAATGCGCTAACGCAGCGTCTCGCTCGAGGCGTTCGCAACCCACTCGAAGATGACACACAGCGGACGAGTGGAGACACCTGCAGCTATAAATTCCAGAACCAGGACTTGCCGATCTCAGCCGAAGCCTCCTCCTGCGTGACCCCGATGTCCTGAAGCTGATCCCTCGTCAGCTCCGCGATTGCCCGCCGGCTGCGACGTTTCTCCAAGCGCCAGGACAGAAACGCCAGTGCGCGTCTCAGAGCGCTTCGCAGTGGGGCAGCGTCGCTTTTCAAATCCAGTTCCTTCCCGACGTCGGTCGACATTGCACTCTCCTGTCATCAGCGATCCACAATGCGATCACGAGAACGCCCATAGGATAAGGCTGGCGAATACATCGAAGGAAGGTTATTGCACTTATACAAAGCATTAGGATTTTTTATGATACCCAACCTTGATCAACTCTTGGCCTTTGTAACCGTCATCGATCTAGGGAGTTTCACGGCGGCGGCCGACAAGGTTGGCCTTACCCAACCGGCCGTCAGTCTGCAGGTCAAACTGCTCGAGCAGCGGCTTGGGGTTCGGCTGATCGAGCGCGTGGGGCGACGCGCACTGCCATCGCCAGCCGGCTCGGATCTCCTCGTTCACGCAAGGCGCATCCTGGAAGAGTGTGGTGCGGCGGCCGATGCAATGACGCCACATCGAGAGGGCTCGGCCGGTCGAGTCAGAATCGGCAGCGGCGGGACGGCGTCAATACACCTGCTTCCTCGCGCAATCGCGTCCGCGAGAACGCGAATGCCGGGACTTGAGATTACCGTCCGGATCGGCAACACCGAAGAGGTCTTGCGTGATCTTGAGGCAAACGCACTCGACCTCGCCGTCGTCACCCTTCCCGCCTCTGGCCGGTCGCTGGAGATCGAGCCTTTCTACGAGGACGAGTTGCTGGCAGTGGCTCCCAAAGACAGCGAAATACCCGAAGGAGGACCCGACGCCGCGTTTCTCAAAGACAAGGTTCTCATGCTCTACGAGGGCGGCAACACGCGCGCTGCCACGGACGGGTGGTTCGCCGACGCGGGCGTCCGGATACAGCCTGCGATGGAGTTCGGAAGCGTTGAAGCGATCAAGGAGCTGGTCGCCGCAGGATTGGGCTGGTCGCTGCTGCCTGCACTCGCGTTGAAGCAAGACCGTGCAGGATTTCTCATAACGTCGCCCGTCAGGCCGCGCCTGGTCCGTCAGCTCGGCATTGTTTTGCGCCGGGACAAGCACCTCACCAAAGGTCTGCGGGAAGTTATGAAGTGTCTGCGCGAATTCTGAGGCTAGCTTTAGCGCGAATACTGTTGGCGGCGTGGCCATTGCTGTCATGTGTCGTTCTCCTGATCCGACAAGGGCACTGTCTGCGTACATCCCATATCTGCCATTCACATGAATATGCACAATGGGGCCCTATGGTAGCGTTTTTGATTGACTACAACACGGCATGCGCTAGCTGTTATACAACGAGCTGATTCAATCCTGGTGGATACATCAACGAATCTAGGCGCCGCGCAACGAGGAGGCTCAACCCATATGCCGGAAAATCGTGCGAATTGGCCTAAGCTGGTTCCACAAGGATCCGAATTCTTCAACCGCGCCGAGGCAGTTTTCTCGCTCTGGGATCTCGACCTCGTTCTGGTCGATTGGTCCGAAAAACTCGCCGAGCGCTCGGGCTTTAACGAGCAGGCCCACACGAAGTTGGCTGATATTTACCCGGCGCTGGCAACCCCTCCGTCCGCAGACCTCGTACAACTCGTCATTAATACCGGCCGGCCACAATCCATCCGGTTAGGTGTATCAACGCACGACCGGTACGACCTGCTGCTGCTGCCGGCCAGGGAGGGGTTGGCGATCGTCGAAATCGGCGCTGCCGATCGCAATGAGACGACAACTGCGCACGAGCAGGAGCGAGCGCTGCTCCTGCACCAGGCAACCCATGACGTCCTGACGGGATTGCCCAACCGCCGGCAGTTCAGCGACGAGTTGGGGCGGCTTCTTCCTACCGACGACAAGCGCGGTCTTGCGCTGATGCAGATCGACCTGGACGACTTTAAACCAGTCAACGATACGTTAGGGCACGGCGCTGGAGACATTGTTCTGAAGCTTGCCGCCGGCAGGATCCGAAGCGTGCTTGGCATGGACGAGACAGCCTTCCGCCTTGCCGGTGACGAATTCGCGGTCATCCAGACTGCTCAAGAGCAGCCACGTGAGGCCGAGCGACTGGCTGACGCGCTGGTTGGCGAATTCAAGAAGCCATTCGTGGTAGACGGCATCACTGTCTTTGTCGGAGCCAGCATCGGCATTGCGATTGCGCCCCGCGATGGCGATGAGGGCGAGCAGTTAATGAAAGCAGCCGACGTCGCCCTCTATGCTGCAAAAAAGGAAGGACGCCGCCGCGCGCGAACCTTTGATCCCAGCATGTTGGTGGTGCTGGAGCAACGGGAGGTGCTGAGGCGCAGCCTTAGAGTCGCGCTTCAGCATAGAGAGTTCTTCCTCGAATATCAGCCTCTTGTCGACAACTCGCGCACCGTAACCGGCTTCGAGGCTCTCCTGCGCTGGCGCCATCCCAGGCTCGGCGTGATCCCTCCGATCGCCTTTATCTCGATGGCAGAGGCAGATGGGCTGATGAGCGAAATCGGCCAATGGGTGCTGGACGAAGCCTGTCGGGAAGCCTTGAGTTGGCCGGACCATTACACCGTTGCCATCAACTTATCCCCGGCGGAATTCCTGACAACAGGCTTCACTGATCGCGTGTCGCAAACTCTCGACCTTATCGGTTTTCCCGCCGAACGCCTGGAACTCGAGATTACGGAAACCGTCCTTCTGGAGCGCACGATCAATAACCTCGATACTTTGAACATCCTCAACGTGCTTGGCATCCAGATCTCCCTCGACGACTTCGGGACTGAGTACTCATCCTTGAGTTACCTGAAGAATTTTCCCTTCGATAACATCAAGATCGACAAATACTTCATCAACGACCTCCTGGACGACGAAAAGAGCCAGACGATCGTGCGGTCCGTCATTGCGCTGTCGCACGGGCTTGGCATGCGTGTCACTGCCGAAGGCGTGGAGACAGCCGAACAGGCCGCGTGGTTGCTGGAAGAGGGCTGCGACAGGCTGCAGGGCCACTTCCTGAGCCCACCGATGCATGTGGACCACATTGGCCAATTCATCGGCCACCGGAAAGCGCGGCGGGGAAACGGCGGCGCAACGAGGACCATGACGGGTCCGGAGGGAGCCGGGATGGCGCTTGGCCAAGGAGGTGCAGGTTGAAAAGGCAGGAGGCGGCGACGACAGCAGACACGGCTTTCGAGCAACTTCTCAATCTGGAAATGGAGATGGCAACGTTCACGGCCGACTGGCTGCATTGCGATCAACTCTCGAACTATGTCGCCCGAATGGTCAGCCATGACCGCCGTGATCCGCTGCGCCACTCCAATCTTCTTTCTTCGGCCCTCAACGAACTCCTCGAGATATCGTTTCGCTCGAACGCGCAAGAGGGTGAGCTGATATGCGCCTTCTATCGTCATGAACAGATAGAACGGATCGAGTTGAGCTTTCCGTGCCCGTCGCAACAGCGTCGCTTTTACTCTGAACTCGTCCAGGGTCTGAAACACAGCGGAAAACTGGCAAACTACGTAGAGGTCATCGCCGACGAGACGGCTCCCCTGGAGCAAGCAGTCCTATTGGGATTGGCGGTCAACTATGACGCGGACATAGAGCTACGCGCCTCGAGCGCCGACGCGCTCACCTTCGTTGTCGACCTGCCGCTCGAGAGGCTCCTCCATTGACCCCGAACGGTTCTTCACCTGTCTTTACGACGCAATTCGACACCGGCAATCAGGAGTTTGTAGCAACCGGCGTTCTCCGACCCCGTTCGATCACCGACATCGCGGATGATCTCTTACTGCTGCGCGACAAGATTGAAACGGTCCAAGGGATCTTCTACGTCAATCTGAAACGCGTTACCCACATGAACAGCACGGCATTCCGTGCCCTGGCGCGGGTCCTGGTCGACGCCTCCCGCTCGCGGCCGGAGCTCAGGATTGTCGTTCTGACGTCGAGTGTTGTCACATGGGCAACGCAGGTGTTTCGGCACCTGAGCGAACTCTCGCCTAACATCTCCATTGAGATATATGATTCTGCCTTTTATCCCGGTCAGACATTTGTCGAGAACGAGAGCTTCATCCCTATCCTCCGGACACAGACGAAAATGACCTGGCGTCACGAGCGGGAGATCCTGCCACGGCACGGACTTCGCAGCGGCATGACGATCGCCGACATTTGCTGCGGCATCGGTGATTTCGCAATGCTTGTCAGGAAGGAATTCGGCCCCGCCAGGATAGTCGCGCTCGACCATTCCATGGCAAGCCTCGACTATGCGCGCTCCGTTGCGGAAGACTTCTGCGTTCGCGATATCGAGTACACTTATGGTGATGCATCGCAGATGCTGTTCGAAAACGACCAGTTCGATTTTGTGACGTGCCGGCACTCGCTGCAGATCTTCAACCGACCCGAACTCCTGTTGAGGGAGCTTTATCGCATCTGCAAGCCGGGCGGCAGGGTCTACATCACCAACGAAAAGAACTCCCACTGCCTGGGTGAGCCCCGCGCCGACAGCATCCAGTGGACCTATAACGAGGTTGCCAAGCTCTTTCGCCATTTCGACATGGACGTCGAAATGGGGCCAAAGGGTTCTCGCCTGCTGCTGGATACTGGTTTCGAGGATGTGAGGATCGAAAGTTTCATGGTTACCAACCTCGACGGCAATCCGCAGGAATTCGCCGACGTCATTGAAGCCTGGGAAGATGTTTATGCCGGGGAAATGTCCGTCAGACGAGGAGACGCGCCCGAATTCATCGCGCGGTTCAGGCAGGGCTTTAGAGATCATATCTTTGCCGCGCTTCACCCGAGAGGCTATGCCGGCTGGCCTATCTGGGCAGCGTCGGGGCAAAAGCCGCTATGACCGGCGCTTCAAAGAAACCAAGCCTCGGATTGCGCTCGTTTCGGACGAAATTCATCATCGTCGTCGGCGGCGCCGTGCTTTTCGATCTTCTTGTCAGCGGCGGCCTTGCGCTCTGGAATGTGCAACGTCTGTCGCGCGATGCGACCACTCAGGTCGGCGAGGGCCTTGAAAGAGCGAGCCAGGATTATATCCGCTCCTCCACCGATTCCACGGTCGCGCAGGTCGGGCTGCTTCTCGACCAGGTGCATTCCGACGTTAAAGCCCTGGCTGGCGTGCTACAGGCGCAGATCGATCGACCGATCAGAAACAACGAGGTTGGCGACGCAATGGCCACAGCTGACCCTGATGCTGTGACCCTAAGCTTCAACAGTATCGGCGGCTGGGCGCAGAACGCTCCCGGCTCACAATCCGTCGTCAGTGTCTGGGGCTACCTCCTCGACAAGGATCATCGTCCGCTGCCGCAAGTGCAGGCCGATATCGAAACCAGTGCCGTTATTGATCTCGTTGCCCCGAACCTCCTGCAAAACGGAGCCTCCAAACTTCAAATGTACTACATCGGCCCGAAAGAGCGGCCGATCTTCAGAACTGCTCCCTATACCGATCAGGCGCAGACATTCGACAAGCTCTATCCCGGCCACAATGAGGCGAACTTCTGGGACTTCTTCTTCCCCGGCATTTACGAATCTTGGCAGCAGTGGGCGCAAAATCCAGCCTCCCGCCCCGTTCCTGAAAACATCACCCAGACCGCCCCCTACACCGACGCCATAACAGGAAAGCTGATCGTCAGCTTCTTCCATCCTCTCTGGACGGCTGATCGCCGCGACGTAGCCGGGACGGCCGGCGCCGACATCACGCTCGATCAGCTTGCCGAAATCGTCGAACACGTGAAGGTCGCCGAAAGCGGTTTCGGCTTCCTCGCAATGTCAAACGGCAATGTTGTTGCAATCAACCGAACCGGGGAGAAGGTCATCGGCTTGCGCGCGGCAAGCGATGCGACCAACCAAGGCGTGACAGGAGTTGACCGCTCGCTGCGAAACAGTTCGCAGAAAGCCATTGCCTCTCTTCCACTCGATGCGGATGGCGTCATTCAGCACATTTCACTGAGCGAAAATGGCGAGGACGTGCCCTATCTGGTGGTCACCAAGCAGCTCCGCCCTTCCAATCTTTGGGTCAAGGGCCCCGTTCAGCGCGAAGTCATGTCGCTTGGTATTGTCGTGCCAGAGCGGGAGATTTATGCCTCGCTCATCGCTGCCAGGGAGCAGATAGCGCGGGCAACCAACCGTATCCTGCTCTATCAGATCCTCGCGGTTCTCGTGTCACTGCTCATCGTCGCAGCCGCAGTATTTGCGGCGTCGAAGCGCATCACCAGCGGGATCCGTGCCCTGGCGGCCGCGGCAAAGCGCATTGAAGCGAAGGACTATTCCGTGCGGGTGGCGATTACCAGCAAGGATGAGGTCGCGCAGGCGGGGCTTGCCTTCAATCGCATGGCCGAGCAGATCAGCTTCCACACCGAGAACCTCGAAAATCTGGTCGAGGAACGCACGAAAGAGATCGAGGAGGCAAAGGAAGAAATCTCGGCATTGAATACGCAGCTGAAGAGCGAAAACCTACGCCTCGGCGCCGAGCTCGATGTGGCCCGACACATCCAGATGATGGTGTTGCCACGCGCAACGGAGCTCGGCGCGGTAGAGCATTTGGAAATTGCCGCTTATATGCGTCCCGCCGACGAGGTTGGTGGCGACTACTATGACGTCTTGCAGAACGGCAGGCTCCTGAAGATCGGTATTGGCGATGTTACAGGTCATGGCCTGGAGAGCGGCGTTCTGATGCTGATGGTGCAATCGGTCGCCCGCGCCTTGCTCGAGGCGGGAGAAACCGACCCATCGAAATTCCTTGCACACCTGAACCGAGCGATCTTCAAGAATATCGAGCGGACGAGGACCAATAAGCATCTCAGCTTGTCTTTTCTTGACTACGATGGTGAGCGCCTCACGATCTCTGGACAACATGAGGACCTCATTGTCATTCGCCAGACAGGCGAGGTCGAGCGCATAGATACCGGTGACCTCGGCCTGCCGGTTGGACTTGAATCCGATATCTCGCCTTTTGTTGATACTCGCGAGATATCCTTCGAGAAAGGCGACCTGATCGTGCTTCATACGGACGGTATCACGGAAGCCGAAAATACACGGGGCGAGCTGTTCGGCATCGATCGGCTTTGTCAGAGCGCACGGCGCCTGCACGGCCAAACCGCCGAAGAGGTAAAGGACGGTATCATCGAAGGGCTGATGGCCTATATCGGAACGCAGAAAATACATGATGACATCACGCTGGTTGTGATGCGGCATAGGTGATGACATGACCGTCACGCTCTTTGGACAGAAACACCTCACCTCCCCCGATACTACTCACGCGTTCCGGCTTCGGTTGTTTGACGGTCCGCTTGATCTCGCCTGGAAGCATTCCGGCATGACGTCCGACTTCATCGCCGAGATGATGGCGCCAAGGTTTCGTCCATCGAAGCGGATCTACAATCAGCTCAAGCAGGACATCGGTTACCTCGCAAACGAACTGATCGAGAACGCCATTAGGTTTCGCGTTCGTGGAGAAGTCGTGGTAGAAGCACGTGCACAACCGGATTATTTTCGACTCAGGGTGTCCAATTTTGTCGACAGCGAGACGGCCGACAGATTCAAGCAACTGCTCGGGAAGGTAACGAGCGGCGATCCCGGCGATCTGCTTATCAGGCAGATCGAGTCAAATGCCACGACCGCGACCGGCGATGCGTCCGGCTTGGGTCTGCTGACCTTGATGAGCGACTACGAGGTGCAGTTTGCCTGGCTCTTCGAGGAGGACAACCCTCGCGAACGAACAAGGCTTGAAACATATGCCGCGATGGCAATTCCGGCATGAAACGGCAGGAGGTGCGCCATGGAAATTAGAGAAGAAGCCTACCGCGTCTGGTCCGAAGGCAGCACCATCTATTTTGATGGGACAATGCGTCTGTCGGGACCTGACGCGTATGCGCCTGTCCAAGCACTCGCGATGAAGGCGCTCGAAAATGGGGGCGGCAAAACCACTTTGGACCTGACGGGCCTGGAGTTCCTCAATTCCTCCGGCATAAACCTGCTCGCCAAACTGACGATCGAAGCGCGCAACCGCCCGGATATTCATTTGACCGTGCTGGGGTCATCACAGATTTCGTGGCAGACGAAGTCGCTGCCCAACCTCAAGAAACTCCACCCGGGCGTGGATCTAAGGATGACCTGACGGCGTACCACTGAGTGAAAAGAAAGGGCAGCGCTCGCCTGATCGATAATGGAGGCCGAATTGCCAGATGAACGATCTCGCTCCTCCCCCGCACCATCCGATGCCGGCGTCGGTGACGACGGCAGGGCTGTGCAGATGGAACGTCGTCGCTTTCCTCGCGAGACAAAACCACAAGAAGAGCAGCCCGCACCGCCACCAGCATTGAAGCCGTTGCGGTTTTCCACGCGCGACCTCGAACTGCAACAGCAATTTGCCGGCTGGCAGTCTTACGTCGCGCCGCTTGTCGATATCAGGCGCCCGGATGGTTCTCCCATGGGCTTTGCGGCCGACCACGCGGCCTGGAACCTCGGCGGCATGCTCATCGTGCAGCAAAACACCCCCGCCCATAGCTACATGCGTTCGGAAGCCAAGGTGAGGTCAAGCCCTATCGATCACTGGCATATTTCGGTATTGCGCAGCGGCCGGACATGGACGGAAGTCGGTGGACACGTTTCCGAGGGCGAACCTGGAAAGGTCGAGTTGCGCAGTTTGGGGCATCCCTTTCGCGGTCGATCGACGGACACCCAAACCCTGTCCCTGTATCTGCCTCGGGAACTGCTCCATCCCGCCTCCACCGAGATCAAGAACAACATCGCGCTTTCCGGAACGCGTGCCAAGCTCCTGATCGACTATCTGGACGGCGTGGAGGCGAAGCTCGCGCAGCTGGCGGAGGTTGATCTTCCGCATGTCGTCCAGACCATCCGTGACATGATCCTGACCTGGGTTTCGTCGTCGTCAGCACACCCCTCATCGCCAGAGCCGCACAACAATCTGCCGCTGAAGGAGCGCGTCTACCACTTCGTCCAGCACAATTTGATGTCGTCCGACCTGACAACCGACCGTTTGTGCCGGGAATTGGGCGTCTCGCGCACGCGGCTCTATCAGGCTTTCGAACCGGACGGCGGCGTGCATCACTATATTCAGCGACGCCGGCTTTTGTCCGCACACGCCGCTTTGAGTGATACCTCCAACCGGCAACAGATCGTCGATATCGCCTTTGCAGCAGGTTTTTCCTCGGCCGCGCATTTCAGCCGCGCCTTCAGCAAGGAATTCGGCTACAGCCCGCGCGAGGCGAGGCACGTGGCCATGCCCTCTTATCTCGGGCACTCGGTCGAGCCCGAGTCCGAGGCCGAGAGCGCCCAATCCTTCGACACGTGGCTGAAAACACTCGGGCACACCCGCCGCGCCTGAGTGCTGCCATTCCGGTCGCGTTAAAGCGGCCGTCGGCAGGATGCCGACGGCTGATAGCCCCCACCCGTTCGACCACTCTGATCGCCCGCGTCACGCCCATCCGTGTGCCAAAATCAATCATGGCGAAAGCGGCTGGGGCACGACCAAAGGCAGCAGAAATGGACGCTGCTGCAAGTTTCTGGATGCGCAGCTAACGACAGGCGTCCCGTAAGCCCTTAATAAAGAAGCATAATCGCAGTGCAGTCAGTCAGACGGAACGCACAGCAAATGCGCTCCCCTTCGTCAATGAAGCAACATTCAGGGGCATGTCATGGAACCGACCAATCCTACGATCCAGATCAGCAATCCTCGATATCCTGCGAATGATCCTTACCGCGTCGTCGAGCGCGAGGAAGTCCTTGCACAGGCCTTTCGGGCTTTCGTGCAGCGAGCCGTTGCTGCCGGTTGGAAGGAATCGGAGGTTGCCCTGACCTTGGCCGATATCGCCGATGACTACGTAATGGCTCTCGCTCGAAGGGTTGCGGCAAACTAGTACCGAGTACCGTTCCGCGTATCGCAGCTGGGGGCAAACGCGGAAATGCCAACATCCCTTCAACCGGCCCGAGGCCCGCCGCTTTGCAGATGACGCGAAGCGGTGGGCCTCGGTCGTTGCGCCCTGGCTAGCCCAGTTCAACACCCTTGGCCGCGTCCTCGATAGATCAAGTCGGTGCCAGGACCGACAATCGGGAGCAGTCATTTGCTTTACAGATATCACGCTGTACAGTCTGCGAGCAGCCATCGGCAGCGGCTCGAATGAGAATGACTGCCGCGCCTAGAAGGAGGAATGATGTTCCATCATGTTTCTATCGGCGTGTCCGATCTTGAGCGCGCCCGCAAATTCTACGATGCAGCACTTGAGCCTTTGGGCTATGCGAGGCTTTCAACGAGTGACAAGTGGCTGGGATATGGCGGCGAACAACCCCAGCTTTGGATAAAGCTCGCGGAGCGCCCGGTTGCCCCCGATATGGAGTCGGGATTGCACTTCTGTTTTGTTGCCGACAGCGAGGAAGGTGTCAGAGGCTTTCACGCAAAAGGTATAGCCAATGGCGGGACGGATAATGGCGAACCCGGCATACGTCCCGAGTACGCGTCCTTCTATTATGCAGCATTCGTCATCGATCCGGATGGCTATCGCTTGGAAGCCTTTTTCCACCACCCTGAATGAAGGCCCGCGGGTCGCCTCAAATACCCCTGATCGCAAGGCAACCGCATGTCGCAACACCTTGAGCCGGCCTCCTCTCGTTCGCCTTCAGCGGTGATTTGGGTCGGCTTTATTGCGATGTGCGTCGGTATGTTCATGGCGATCCTGGACGTGCAGGTCGTCGCCACATCCCTGCCAACGATCCAGCAGGCCATCAATATCGATCCAGACCAGATGAGCTGGATCCAGACCATCTACCTCATCGCGGAGGTGGTCGCGATACCGTTGACCGGCTTGCTGACGCGCGTCTTGACGATGCGATGGTTATTCGTCGCCTCCATCGGCCTGTTTGTCGTCGCTTCTGCCGGCTGTGCGGCAAGCAGCGACTTCAGCGAGTTGGTTGCCTGGCGGGCGCTTCAGGGCTTCTCCGGCGGCACGTTGATTCCCGCGGTGTTTTCGGCTGTTTTCATCCTCTTTCCAAACGAGCGGCAGGCAATCGCCACAACAATTGCGGGCGTACTGGCGGTTCTGGCCCCAACTGTCGGCCCGATCATCGGCGGCTGGCTGACGTCGACCTACTCGTGGCACTGGCTGTTCCTCATCAATATCATCCCCGGGATCGTCTCGGCGCTCGTGGCGTGGCGGTTCTTGCCGCCGCAAAAGGGCGACACCTCCGAACTTCGAAATCTCGATAGTCTGTCGCTTATGATGATGGCGTTGGCACTGACGAGCCTCGAGTTGGGACTGAAGGAAGCGCCGACGAGCGGCTGGATCTCGCCTTATGTTCTGAGCCTGCTGGTGGTAAGCCTGGTCTGTGGGGCCGCGTTTGCATCGCGGTCGCTGCGCAGGACACGCCCGATCGTCGACCTGCGTCATTTCCACGACCGGAATTTCCTGATCGGTTCGGCCCTCAGTTTCGTGCTGGGGATCGGGCTCTTCGGCTCGGTCTATCTCATGCCGGTTTTCCTTGCCTTCATCAGGGGGCACAACGCCCTGGAAATCGGGACGACGATGCTGGTTACGGGTATCACGCAGCTGATCGTCGCGCCGATCGCCGTTGCGCTGGAAAAGCGAACGGATCCGCGCCTGCTTTCGGCCGCAGGCTTCGTATTGTTCGCAATCGGATTGGGGATGAGCGCATTTCAGGATCCACGCTCCGACTACGACGCCATGTTCTGGCCCCAGGTCGTGCGCGGCGCAGCGATCATGTTCTGTCTGCTGCCACCGACCCGCCTCGCGCTCGGAACCTTGCCGCCGGCGCAGGTGCCTGATGCAAGCGGGCTCTTCAATCTGATGCGCAATCTTGGCGGGGCGATCGGCATCGCAATGATCGATACGATCATCTACACGAGGTCGGAGCCGCTTGGGCAGAGGCTATGGGATCAACTGCGAGCCGGCGACGCAGCCACGGCAGCGTTTGTCGGGGCTCCAACCGGCACGATCACCGGCAGTGCAGGCACCTTCAGTCCCGACACCGTCGCCGCGCTGGATCCGCTGGTGCAGACGGCAGCAAGCGTCCAGGCGATCAACGAGGCTTGGCTGATCGTCGCCGTACTGACAGGCTGCGCACTGCTCTTTCTGCCATTCGCAAGACCGGTCGCTCCGCCACAATGAAATTGCGGGAAGGCCCTTCATTTGGCGATGCCAACCTCAAAGAGTGAACAGAGCGTTCAGTCGTCTTTTCATGGCAGATGCCGCTTCCCATGTTAAACCAATCGCAAATCCCACGGCAAACCGTGATATCCAACGGGCAAAATCATGAAGAAAATCGGTTTTCTCTCCTTCGGCCACTGGACGCCTTCGCCCCAGTCGCAGACCCGCTCCGCAGGCGACGCGCTGCTCCAATCGATCGACCTCGCCGTTGCCGCCGAAGAACTTGGAGCGGATGGTGCCTATTTCCGCGTCCACCATTTTGCTCGGCAGCTTGCCTCCCCCTTCCCCTTGCTGGCGGCAGTCGGTGCCAAGACGAAGACCATCGAAATCGGTACCGCGGTCATCGACATGCGCTACGAAAACCCGCTTTATATGGCTGAGGACGCCGGAGCCGCGGATCTGATCGCAGGCGGGCGTCTGCAACTCGGCATCAGCCGCGGTTCGCCCGAGCAGGTCATCGATGGCTGGCGCTATTTCGGCTACCAACCGCAGGACGGCTCGACAGATGCCGATATGGGCCGTGGCCATGCCGAAGTGTTCCTGGAAGCGCTGAAAGGTGAAGGCTTTGCCCAACCGAACCCGCGTCCGATGTTCCCAAACCCACCCGGCCTGCTGCGCCTTGAGCCCTATTCGGAAGGATTGCGCGACCGCATCTGGTGGGGTGCCGGATCCAACGCAACCGCCGTCTGGGCAGCCAAGCTCGGCATGAATCTGCAAAGTTCGACGTTGAAGGATGACGAAACGGGCGAACCCTTCCACGTCCAGCAGGCGGCGCAGATCCGTGCGTACCGCGAGGCATGGAAAGAAGCCGGCCATAGTCGCACGCCACGCGTATCGGTCAGCCGCAGCATCTTCGCGCTCGTCGACGATCGCGACCGCGCCTATTTCGGTCGCGGCGGCAAGGAACAGGATTCGATCGGCTATATCGACGAAAACACCAAGGCCATCTTTGGCCGCTCCTACGCGGCCGAACCGGAAGCGCTGGTCAAACAGCTCGCCGAAGACCAAGCGATTGCCGAAGCCGATACCCTGCTGCTGACCGTCCCCAATCAGCTTGGCGTCGACTACAACGCCCATGTGATCGAAGCGATCCTGAAGCACGTAGCCCCTGCCCTCGGCTGGCGTTAACTCTCGCGCCCGTCTATTGCTTTAGGGCGAGCGCGCTGCGTCCGCTTGTCGTATCGGCGATCAGCCGGGCAATTTCCTCTGACTTTGCTTCGGGAAAGCTGGCAGTGATCTCCGCACCCGCGCCAGAGAATGCCTCGCTCAGGACCTGCACGCCCTCGAAGGCGGTGAGCCTTGCCTTGAGGATGGCAAGGTCGGAGAACCCGGCGCGGATCGTTCCTTGCAACGTTGGAACGAGCTCGACGAGCTCGCCGGCCCGGAGGCAGGCGGCGGCCGTGCCGCCATAGGCGCGGATCAATCCGCCGGTGCCAAGAAGAACGCCGCCAAACCAGCGCGTCACGATAACCATGACCTTGTCCAGCGATTGACCGTCAATCGCCTGCAGTATGGGTTTTCCGGCTGTTCCACTTGGCTCGCCGTCATCGCTGAAGCGGTACGTATGACCAACACGCCAAGCCCAGCAGTTGTGGTTTGCATCGGCCTGGGAGTGCGCTGCAAGCGCCTCCTTCGCTTCGAGCTCACTGGCGATCGGTACGCCGATCGCCAGAAACCGGCTCTTTTTCACGATCTGCTCAAAGGATGTGGTTCGTTCCAGCGAATACATGACAGCTGTATAGGGCAGCGCGAGCGCCGAGCGAAGACGGTTTATCGGGCGGCGGCGGACATGACAGTGGAGAGTCTCTCCGTGGACGCAGCGCTGCCCTTACCCCACTATTGTGCCGGCATCGAGATCCGACCCTTCATGTTCGGATGAAAGCGACAGTAGTAGTCGACCGGGGCGGTTGCCTTCAGCACCACTCGTCCCGATTTGCCGGGAGGAATGACCACCTCCCAGTCTCCCTTCATGGTCGCCGTATGGGCTAGAATGTCCTTGTTGATCCATTCAATGGTGTCGCCTGGCCTTGCGCTAATCTCGGCGGGCAAAAACTTCATCTTTTCGATTGTCACCGTGACCGTTTCTGCCCGCGCCGGAACGACACCTGTTGTCAACGCAGATACCGCAGCGATCCACAGATGCCGTCGCAGCATGTCGAAATCTCCTATTTGAGGTTGGCAGCAACGTGCTCGGCGTGCTGCTGGTGGCCCTGGAAGATTTTCAGACCGGTTTCGAGCAGTTCCTTGAGCTCGACATTGCTCGCCGAGGGGATCAACAGCGTCTCGAGCGCGCCGTTGACCTGCTTATGGTAGGCGACTTCGTTGGCGACGTAGGCCTTGTCGAAGCCCGCGCCGTTGAGCTTGGCGAGTTTCGCCCGCTCATCGGTCGCAGCCTTGGCCAGCGCCTTGCTCGTAGCGTTGTCCTCAGGCGTAACCTTGAGCTTCTTGACCAATGCGAGAGCCTGCGTATTCACGGCCTCATGGTCTCGCACCATGTCCTCAGCGAAGGCAACAACGTCCTTGTTCTTGGATTTCGAGATCGCAAGTTTTGCTGCCTCTACGTCGATGACACCGGCTGTATAGGCGATGTGAGCGATCTGCGGGTCCGTCGGTTTGTCCGCGGCCCATGCCGATGGCGCAATTGCGAGCAGGCAAAGCGCGGTCAAGGTTGTCATCTGTCGGGTATGCATGGAACCTCCTTGGCCCGAGCCGGCGAGGCTGGGCGTTGTTTTCTGGAACGAACATTGGATGCCGGCCTAACGATTAGGTTCCCGCGATTAATCGGGAAAGCCGAGACGGCTCATCACGGCGGCCGTCAGACGCTCGCAACGGCGACCGGCAAAGGGAAATGCGGAAAGGAGCACGGGACCGATCTGCTCGTCGAGGCGCTCCCGCACCAGGCGTCTGGCGCGATGCAACCGGGTCTTGACGGTCTCGGTCCGTAGGCCAAGCAGCGCAGCCGTCTCCTCCATGCTCAGCCCCTCGATGACTCGGGCGACAAAGACGGTTCGATAGATATCGGGAAGCGCATCGGTTGCCTGCTCGACCAGCTGCAAGATTTGTCGCTGCGCCATCGTCCGCTCCGGATCGCCACTGGGGTTGTCGACAGGAAACTGGACGATCGTCGCTCCACCGCTTTGCTCCATCGAACTCACCAAGCCCGTCGTCCGCCGTTTTTTTCGCAGACGCCCGAGTGCCTCGTTGATCACAATGCGTGATAGCCAGGTCGCCAGCGACGACTCTCCCCGGAAGCGATCGAGGTGTGCAAATCCCAGCACATAGGCTTCCTGAACAACATCTTCGGCTTCGCTGTCGTTGCGAACGATGCTTCTTGCGAGCCTAAAAAGCCGCTGATTGTGAGACGTCATGATTGCACGAAATGCGTGGCGATCACGTGCAACCGCGCGACGCGCCAGCTCGACATCGGCGAGCGTATCGAGTGCTTCTGCCCGATCGGTTCGAATGTGCGACATGGTCATCTCCTTGCGATGGTTATAGATGGCGCTCGATCGGAAAGGTTCCCGAAAATCATGCGCCTGCATTTAGGCTGTCAAAGGCGTTGACATTGCCGTGGGCCCAGCCGCGCATCTGCATGCTGCGACCATTTTTAAGTGGATGAGTTTGACACGACAGAAAAGATGCCGACATTGCCGTAAAGGCTTTACCGACGCGGCCGCAGAAAGCGGGACCAACGCAGTTTCTGGATGGGATGGATAAGATGGACCTCAAGGACTCGACACTCTTTCGTCAGGCAGCCCTCATTGGCGACAAATGGATCGAGGCCGATCCGTCGAATGCGATCGAAGTCAACAACCCCGCAACAGGCGAAATCATCGGCCGCGTACCGAAACTTGGAGCAGCCGAAACGAAAGCCGCGATCGAGGCCGCACGCATTGCCCAAAAGGGCTGGGCAGCGCGCACCGCCAAGGAGCGTTCGGGCATTCTTCGCAAATGGTTCGAGCTGATGATCGAGAACAAGGATGACCTCGGCCGCATCCTGACGCTCGAACAGGGCAAGCCGCTTGCCGAAGCGACCGGTGAGATCGTCTATGGTGCAAGCTTCATTGAATGGTTCGCAGAGGAAGGCCGGCGCGTCTATGGCGATCTGGTTCCCGGTCACCAGCCCGATAAGCGCATCATGGTGATGAAACAGCCGATCGGGGTAGTCACGGCGATCACCCCCTGGAATTTCCCGAATGCGATGATTACCCGCAAGGCGGGGCCGGCCTTTGCCGCCGGCTGCGCCATGGTGCTAAAGCCGGCCAGCCAGACGCCGTTCTCGGCCATTGCGATTGCCGTGCTCGCCGAACGCGCCGGGCTGCCGAAAGGGCTGTTTTCTGTCATCACCGGTTCGGCACGCGAGATTGGCGCCGAGATGACCGCCAACCCGACCGTCCGCAAGTTGACCTTCACCGGTTCCACCGAGATAGGCGCCGAGCTTTACAAGCAGAGCGCTGCGACGATCAAGAAGCTTGGGCTGGAACTCGGTGGCAATGCCCCCTTCATCGTCTTCGACGACGCCGATCTCGATGCGGCGGTCGAGGGCGCGCTGATCGCCAAGTTCCGCAACAACGGCCAGACCTGCGTGTGCGCCAACCGGCTCTACGTGCAGGACGGCGTCTACGATGCCTTTGCCGAGAAGCTTGCGACCGCCGTCGGCAGGCTGAAGACCGGCAACGGCTTCGACGAGGGTGTCATTCTCGGGCCGCTGATCGATCAGCCGGCTCTGGAAAAAGTCGAGGAGCACGTTGCCGATGCACTTGCCAAGGGGGCGAGCGTCGTTCAGGGAGGAAAGCGCCATGCCCTCGGCGGCACTTTCTATGAGGCGACGGTGCTCGCCAACGTCACGAAAGAGATGGTCGTTGCCCGCGAGGAGACCTTCGGCCCGGTGGCGCCGCTCTTCCGCTTCAAGGATGAGGCCGACGTGATCGCGCAGGCCAACGACACCGAGTTTGGCCTGGCCTCCTACTTTTATGCCAAGGATCTTGCCCGCGTCTTCCGGGTGGCCGAGGCCCTCGAATACGGCATGGTCGGCGTCAACACCGGGCTGATCTCGACGGCAGAAGCGCCATTTGGCGGCGTCAAGCTCTCCGGCCTGGGGCGAGAGGGCTCAAAATACGGCATCGAAGAATTTATGGAGATTAAATACGTCTGCCTCGGCGGCATCAGTTGAATGCCCGGGGGCTGACGCGGACCGCACGGTCCCCACACTCTTCTTTGGTAGGAACGGCAGGGGTTCTAAGGCCACCGTCCAATACAATGCGACCAGCCAAAGGTGTAACTTTGTTCGCCGGCGTAGCGTTGTATCAACCGAAATTACGCCATTCCTACCAATAGCGTGATTACCTTAGCCATGGTTATTGCACGTCTTTCGTGCCATATTAGCAATCAGCACTGCTCAACATTTGAGTCGCGATCGAGCGCAAGAATGGAGACGATAAAGATGCTCTATGGCCTTCCCAAGCCAATTTCGAATTCCTCTAAGTATTTGAAGGAACGAATACTAGGTTCTGCCGTTTTCTCAGTGGGCGCGCCGACAGGGCAGCCATCCCGTTTCAACCAGCCGGCCGCGGGAGAGCATCATGCAAAAAGGTGAAAGCGACGTCTTCGATCTTTTCTCGGAAATTTACACAAGCGCCGCGCAAGAAGAATTGAGCCTACAGGAATATCTGCTGGCCTGCCGCGATGATAAAAGCCTGTATGCGACAGCACAGGAGCGAATGGTCGAAGCAATCGGCGAGCCGACCCTGATCGATACCAGCGTAGATGAGCGGCTTGGCAGGATTTTCGCCAACCGCACTGTCAAGATCTACCCATCCTTCGCTGATTTCTACGGAATGGAAGATACGATCGAGCGGATCGTCGGCTACTTCAGATATGCCGCTCAGGGGCTCGAGGAACGAAAGCAAATCCTCTATCTGCTTGGGCCGGTCGGCGGCGGCAAATCATCGCTTGCCGAGCGCCTCAAGAGGCTGATGGAGCAGCGCCCGATCTACACCTTGGCCGTTAACGGCAAAATCAGTCCCATCTTCGAGTCTCCTCTCGGCCTCTTCCATCCTGAACGGATGGCAGGGCTGTTGGAAGACAAGTACGGGATTGCACGACGCAGGCTCACGGGCCTGATCTCGCCCTGGGCAACGAAACGGCTCGACGAGATCGGCGGCGACATCTCGAAGTTCAGTGTCGTCAAGCTGACGCCTTCCCGCCTGCGGCAGATCGCAATCGCCAAGACCGAACCGGGTGATGAGAACAACCAGGATGTGTCTGCGCTCGTCGGCAAGGTCGATATCCGCCAGCTGGAAAACTTCAGCCAGGCCGATCCGGACGCCTACTCCTATAGCGGCGGACTGAACAGAACCACGCAAGGACTTCTCGAGTTCGTCGAAATGTTCAAGGCGCCTATCAAGGTGCTGCACCCGCTGCTGACTGCGACGCAGGAAGGCAGCTATAACGGCACCGAGAACTTTGGCGCCTTCCCCTTCCAGGGCATCGTCGTTGCTCACTCCAACGAGTCCGAGTGGCTGCACTTCAAGAACAACAAAAACAACGAGGCGTTCCTCGACCGCATCCTCGTGGTCAAAGTGCCCTATTGCCTGCGGGTCACCGAGGAGCGGCAAATCTACGAGAAGCTGCTGCGCGAGAGCGAATTGGCAAAGAGCCCATGTGCCCCCGAGGTGCTCGAAAATCTCAGCCGCTTCACGGTTGCAACACGGCTCCACGTCCATGAGAACTCACCGCTTTACACCAAGATGCGCGTTTATGACGGCGAGAACCTGAAAGACACCGATCCCAAGGCCAAGTCCGTACAGGAGTATCGTGACGCCGCCGGTGTTGACGAAGGCATGACCGGTATCAGTACGCGCTTTGCCTTCAAGGTTCTCTCTGAAACCTTCAATTACGACACCAAGGAGGTGGCAGCCGACCCCGTACACCTGATGTATATCATGGAGCAGGCGATCCGACGCGAACAGTTTCCGAAGGAAACCGAGGCGCGCTACCTTGATTTCATCAAGTCCGAGCTTGCTGCGCGTTACGCCGAATTCATCGGCCATGAAATCCAGAAAGCCTACCTGGAATCCTATAGCGAATATGGGCAGAACCTGTTCGACCGCTATATCGCCTACGCCGATGCATGGCTGGAAGACCAGGACTTCAAGGACTACGATACCGGACAAATCCTCAACAGGGAGATACTCGATAGCGAGCTGTCGCAGATCGAGAAGCCGGCGGGCATTGCCAATCCCAAGGACTTCCGCAACGAGGTCGTGAAATTCACGTTGCGCGCGCGCGCCAAGAACCATGGGCGCAATCCCTCCTGGACGAGCTATGAAAAACTTCGCGAAGTCATCGAGAAGCGCATGTTCGGTCAGGTCGAAGATCTCCTGCCGGTCATTAGTTTCGGCTCCAAGAAGGACAGCTCGACAGAGAAACAGCACGCCGAATTCGTCCAGCGCATGACGCAGCGTGGCTACACGGTTCGCCAGGTCCGGCGGCTCGTCGATTGGTACATGAGGGTCAACAAAGCCGGTTGACGATGCCGAACCGGGAGATTGGCAGATGCCGAATTTCATCGACCGCCGGCTCAACCCGAAGGACAAGAGCCTCGGCAACCGGCAGCGTTTCCTGAAGCGTGCCCGCGAGGAACTCAAGCGGGCCATCAAGGAACAGGTCAAGTCCGACAAGATTGCCGACGTGGACGCCGCCCATGGCGTCCCGATGCCGAAGCGTGGCGCAGGCGAGCCGACCTTTCAGCCCGCCTCCGACAGCGGTGAGCGCGAGTATATTCTGCCCGGCAACAAGGAATACATGGCGGGTGACAAGCTGTCGCGACCGCAAAGCGGTGGTGGCGGCAGCGGCCGCGGCGCTGGCCGTGGCGAGAGTGAGGATGACTTTCAGTTCATTCTATCCCGCGACGAGGTTCTCGATCTTTTCTTCGAGGACCTTGAGCTGCCTGATATGGTCAAGCTGAATCTCAAGGAAACGGTGACCTACAAGCCACACCGCGTCGGCTTCAGCACAGCCGGAACACCCACCAACATCAATGTCGGGCGCACCATGCGCAACAGCTTCGGCCGCCGCATGGCCTTGCAGCGGCCGAGCGAAGCCGCGGTGAAAGCGCTTGCGGACGAGATCGCCGCCCTGGAAGCCGAGAAGGCGTTATCCACTGCAAACCGACGGCGCCTACAGGCGCTGCGCGAGGAACTGGAGCAGATGGAGCGCAGACGTCGGCGCATTTCCTATGTCGATCCGGTCGACATTCGCTTCAACCGCTTCGAGCGCCAGCCGCTTCCCAATGCCAGCGCCGTGATGTTCTGCCTGATGGATGTGTCGGCATCCATGGGCGAGCGGGAAAAGGATCTTGCAAAACGCTTCTTCGTCCTGCTGCACCTCTTCCTGACCCGCCGTTACGAGCGGATCGATATCGTCTTCATTCGCCATACCGACGAAGCGCGCGAGGTCGATGAGGAGACGTTCTTCTACAGCAAACAGAGCGGCGGGACGGTCGTTTCCACCGCACTTGAGGAAATGCTTCGTGTGATCGAGGAGCGCTATCCGGCACATTTGTGGAACATTTACGCCGCGCAGGCCTCCGATGGCGATAACATCAGCGGCGATTCCGAACGCTGTGCGGCACTGCTTCGCGACCATTTGATGCGTCTTTGCCAGTATTATGCCTATGTCGAGATCATCGACGAGCGCGAAACGGAAATCTTTGGAACGACCGACAACGGCACATCGCTGTGGCGCGCCTATCGCACGGTCGACGGGGAAGTGCCCAATTTCCAGATGACGCGGATCTCCCGACCCGCAGATATCTATCCCGTGTTCCGCAAGCTCTTTACCCGACAGCCTGCCATGCGTACGCGCAAGTAAGGACGACCAAATGGCGAGACGCTCAAGTTCAGGCCTGCTGTTTGATGGTTCCGATTGGAATTTTGCGACTCTTTCGCGCGCCTACGATGCCATCGAGACGATTGCGCTCGATGAGATGGGATTGGACGTCTATCCCAACCAGCTGGAGATCATTTCCTCCGAGCAGATGCTGGATGCCTACTCCTCGGTGGGCATGCCCCTGATGTACCAGCACTGGTCCTTCGGCAAGCGCTTCATTTTCGAAGATCACCTCTATCGCAAGGGACAGCGCGGCCTCGCCTACGAGCTGGTCATTAACTCCAATCCCTGCATCACCTATCTCATGGAAGAAAATACCATGGCAATGCAGGCGCTCGTGACCGCGCATGCCGCCTTCGGCCACAACCATTTTTTCAAGAATAACTATCTTTTCCGCCAATGGACCGACGCTGGCGCCATTCTGAGCTACATGGACTTCGCGAAGAAATACATTGCCAAGTGCGAAGAACGGCACGGGTTGAGCGCAGTGGAGGCGATCCTCGATTCAGCGCACGCCTTGATGGATCAGGGCGTATTCCGCTACCGTCGCCCGCCCCGCCTTTCTTCCGAAAAGGTCAGAGAGCGCGCCCGGGAGCGACTGGAATACGAAGAGCAGACCTACAGCGATTTGTGGCGTACGCTGCCGCTGGCAACCGAAAGCCGCGACCCGGAAGATGCCGAACGCGACGCATCCGAACGCAAGAAGGTTCTCAATCTTCCAGAAGAGAACCTGCTCTATTTCCTGGAAAAGCATAGCCTCATCCTCGATCCCTGGCAGCGCGAGCTTCTCCGGATCGTTCGCGTCATTGCGCAATATTTCTATCCGCAGCGCCAAACCAAGGTGATGAACGAGGGCTGTGCGACCTTCGTGCACTACACGATCATCAACCGCCTCTTCGATCAGGGCCGGATCAGCGAGGGGGCGATGCTGGAATTGCTGAAAAGCCACTCCAACGTCGTATTTCAGCCCGCTTTCGATGACCCGCGCTTTCCTGGCATAAACCCCTACGCCTTGGGGTTCGCGATGATGCAGGACATCGAGCGCATGTGCATGGAACCGACGCAGGAAGATCGCGACTGGTTTCCGTCGTTTGCCGGCAATGGCGATTGGCAGGGGACGCTGCTCGACGCCTGGGCAAACCACCGGGACGAGTCCTTCATGCTGCAATATCTCAGCCCGGCAATGATCCGTAAGTTCCGCCTGTTTCTGCTCTCCGATCGCTCCACCGACAACTATTGCGAAGTATCTGCAATCCATAACGAGCGCGGCTATTCCAAGGTCCGCTCGGCGCTTGCCCACAGTTACGACGTCGGCGCCAGACAGCCCGATATCCAAGTTATCGATGTCGACCTGCTTGGTGATCGGCAGCTTCGGCTGCAGCACAATGTAAAGAACGGCATCCTACTGGAAGAAGGCACACGCGATGCCACGCTGAGCCACATTCGCCGCCTCTGGGGCTACGACGTAAGCCTGAGGGGCGTCGATGCTGAAACCGGCGCGGTTTTCTACGAGTGCTCGACAGCTGAGATCTGAAGCCGGATTGGTCGCCCTGAGGCCCGTTGGCACGACATCGCCGCCCTCGCAATCAGCGAATGCGTTTGCCTTGCCGCAGCCCCGGTTATGCCTTGGTAGACGTTGCGGCATCTGCACGACGCCGAAATTCAATGCTTGTCCTCTTCCGCATGTCTACGCCTGATGCTTCGCACGACGAGCCACATACCAGCAACGACGATCGGAACAGACAGGCCGGTCAGCGTCTCGGGCGACACTTCGAGGCCGACATTGTGCGCGCCTTTTGCCAGGTAACCGAAGAGCCCGACGACATAGTAGGAGATTGCCGCCACCGACAGGCCTTCGACCGTCTGCTGCAGGCGCAGCTGCAGCTGTGCCCGGCGATCCATCGAGTTCAGCACCGTCGTATTGATACGCTCGAGTTCGACGTCGATCCAGCTTCGTAACAGCGCGGTGGCCCGGGCCAGCTTGCGCGAAAGATTCGCCTGACGCTCCTCGACCGACTGACAGGTGCGCATGGCCGGTGCCAGTCGCCGTTCCAGGAAAGAACCGAGCGTCTCGCTGCCAGGTATCGCGGTTTCGGCGAGCGCGCGAATGCGCTCCTGGACGATCTCGTAGTAGGCACGGCTGGCTCCGAACCGGTAGAGGCTGAGCGCCGCATTCGCCTCGAGCTCCGCTGCAAGGCGCGTAATCTCGGACAGCATCTGATCCGCCTCGTCGCGGGCGTGCAACTTCATCCGCTGTGTAATCGCGGTCAGGCCGGATTCGATCTGACGTATTTCGGGCGAGAGCGACTGCGCAAGCGGCAGGCCCATCATTGCGAGCGTCCGATAGGTCTCGATATCGAGAAGGCGCTGGACCAGCGCGCCGCGCGCACTGTCGGACATGCCGCGATCGATCACCAAAAACTTCGTCAATCCGTCACCGTCTTGGCGGAAATCGGTCAGGATCGTCGCCTGGCCGTTTCTCAGCTCGCTTCGGCACAGGCTGGTCGGATCGAAGACGGCAATCTCCTGCGCTGTATCCGATGTATCGGGCCGGATCTCCAGACGGATCCCTGATATGAAGGGCCCCGGCGGCGAAAAACTGTCTCCGAAGGGATGAACGGCTATCGGCGCGCCAAACCTCTCGGGCGATGGACAGTCCCAAAAGTATGTTGAGAACTCGGTGTGCCGCTCCCAGCGCAGCGTTCCCTGCCCCCAACTTATCGCATGATGGCTGGTTTCGCGGGCAGGCGGTGCAACGCCGCTGGAGCGGGATAGGTCGGCGAGCATCTCATGGTCGTTATCCCCGGCGCTTTCCGTCAAAAAAGCGAGCTGGAATATGACGCGTGGCGCCTGAACAAGCGCATAGGGCCGGGCATGAATCTCACCCAAAGCGCGTCCTCGAAGATCCGCAGGCGGAAAGCCAAAGCTTCCTTGCGTCATCCATGCATTCCTTTCGGTGGCGGGTTTTCCGGTCATCGATACTGGTGCCGCGGGCAGGTTGAGATGAAGAGGGAACTGAACAGGCTGGATTGGTCGCTTGCGATCAGCGTCAACACCTTCGTACGCCCCTCGCCAACTCGCAAGGAGATTTCTGATGTCCATGATGATGTCCCCACATCGCCCCTCAGGCGAGGGCATGCAAGCATCTCGTCATATGCCTGTCCAGCGCGATCGGTTCGCGCGACCGTTTGCCACAGGCAAAGCATCAAAGAAGCAACTCATCTGCAGTGAGATTTAACGAACGAGGATTGCCCGGAAGTCGTTGACATTGGTACCCGTGGGTCCGGGTTTGACGGGAGCGATCATTTGATATTGCCCGCGTTCCTTGCGCTTTCCAAATTTCGACTTCTCGCTGAAGCTGCCAGAAGCGCCTGCGGTAGGGGCTCGGCAACTCGTCCATCTACTCCGGCAGACCCGCGAGTCGCAGACCTTCGATGTATTTGGCCATGAGTGTCTTATCGAGATAGGGAGCACGGGAGCTGTACCGTTTTATCGAGAAGTCAGGATTGACCTTCAGGAGTTCGCTGGCGGCATGGCGCGCTTCCTCCAGCCTCCCCAGTTGGGCATAGGTCGCTGCAAGCAGGCGGTAGGCAGGTCCAGGCTCGGCCATTTTCTCCAGAAGGGATAGCGCCTCGGAATATTTCCCCGAAAGAAATTTGGCTGCGGCGATATCCCAAAGGTACCAGTCGGGGCGGCTCGGATTGAGCCGAACGGCGAGTTCCCCGATCCTGATGGCATCTTCCAAGCGTCCAAGGTAACCAAGAGCATCACAATATTCTGCGAGGAGGTCACAGTTGTTGGGTGCTAGTTCTCGAGCACGCTCATAGCAGGCTACGGCTCGTTCAGCTTCCCCCCTCCAAAGATGGACAACGCCAAGAGCCCAATGGGTATCCGCATCGATTGGATTAAGCTTCAGGGCCTTGCTTAGCAGGGCCGACGCGGTCGCAAGGGCGGTGTCGATCTCGACGATTTCGTTCCATTTCAGCTTTCTTAGCTCGATCCAGGCCAACCCAATATATGGCCGTGAGTACTCCGGATCATCTTCGATTGCGGCAAGATACATCGCCTTCGCAAGTCGGACCTCGTCCGGGTTCGAGCCCTGATGAAGATGCCTGCCTCGCAGGTAAAGATCATACGCCTTCAGCGACGTCACGGGCTTGCTCAAGACACGCTGCCGCTCTGCCTCTTCGATCTTGACGCTCAGAGCAGCCGGTATGGAACAGGATAACTCGTCTTGGATGTGAAAGATGTCGACAAGGTCGAAGTCGTATTTCTCCGCCCAGATTTGTTCTCCGGCAACATTGGTCAAGTTGGCGTTCACTCTGACACGATTACCAAGCCATCTCACACTGCCGTCCAGCATGTAGTACGGCATCGGCTCGGCGTGCGCCGGTTCTAAGGGCGGTCGTTGAACGACGACAGTCAACCTGGAGAACCGTGCCAAACCGGCAACGACATCTTCTGTTATTCCAGCCGCGAAATATTCCTGGTCCGGATCGCCACTCAAATTGGAGAAGTTCGAAACGTACAGCAGTGTTCTATTCGGCGAAAACTCCCGCCCACGGTATGTTCCGACTGACTGCACTCTCGGCTCAAATGTCGACGTGCGCTCGGGACTCGACGCTTCTCCACTCTCGTCGACAATAATGTTGAAGATGCGAATTGGCCGCCCAATGTTCTTCAGCGCGTGCTCGCCTGCATCTTCGAAGCGAATGCCCAGGCGCTTGCCCAAAGTGTCACGCACCGATGCGGATATCGCTATGCCCCCCGGTCTCGCGATGTTTTCGATGCGTGCTGCCACATTGACGCCATCGCCATAGACATCGTCGTCCTCAAAGAGGAGGTCGCCGATGTTTATCCCGATCCGAAATTCTATCCTTCGATCAGCGGGGACCTGCGCATTGCGTTTTCGCATCTCCAATTGTATCTCGAACGCGCATAGAACCGCCTCTTCAGCAGTCTGAAACTCGGTCAGCATCCCATCGCCAACAAGCTTGATTGTACGGCCCTGATACGATGCGATTTTCACGTCCCAAAGTTCGTGTCGGTGCAACTTTAGAGCCGAAAGTGTGCCCTTCTCGTCGATCCCCATCAGTCGACTGTAGCCGACCACGTCAGAGGCCATGATGACAGAAAGCCTTTGCTTCATTGTCGCCCCACCACCCGTCAAGCCCTCAACGGCTATTTAGATTAGCATATATGCAACCATGAGACACTTCCCGTCGCGCTCGCTAAAAAGGTCGACTGAGCCATGTTTCGCTCGCACCTAGACGGCAAGTCTTGGACCAGCAACAAACTATGCGCCCAAAAGCCGCCGTTCCACGTCCCGCGCCTATTTGCCGGCGGGTGACTTCCGAAGCGTGACGTATAAATTGGCAACCTTTAAGATGAATGGAGGATGTGCTGATGCCCCGCTTTCTTGCCGTTTACACCATGAAGCCCGAGGACCTGGCGGCCTTTCGAAACCTGCCCAAAGCCGAGCAGGATGCAGTCGACGCCGTCGGCATAAAAGAGTGGTCGGCGTGGGAAGAAAGAAATGCTTCGTCCATCCTTGATCCTGGCGGAATGGTGGACAAGACGACACGCATGACCAAGGAGGGCGTCGTCAACGCGGTGAATTCGTTCTGCGGCTACTTGGTGGTCGAAGCGGAGAGCGCTGATGCCGCTGCACGACTGTTCGAAGACCACCCGCACATCACCGTTTTTCCGGGGGACGGGGTGGATATAATGCCTTATTTGACGTGACCTCTTTGCGCGGGCATCACCACAGCCGATGATCTCACCTCAGCGACGAGGGAGTCCGCATTGGGCCGAGGCTGTGTAAAAACTTGATTCTGATATAGAATCATCTTCGTCGATCGGAGGTGGCAATGTCAGGCTATATCGAGGGGACCAGTCGTGATCAGGTTACGCTATTTCCAGATCGACTTGACGATTGGATCGATGAAGATCATCCCGTTCGAGTGATCGACGCATTCGTTGACGCATTGGATTTGGTGGGCGCTGGCTTTGGTCGCATGTCGCCCGCCCAAACTGGTCGCCCCTGTTACCACCCCTCGGTGTTGCTGAAGCTCTTCATTTACGGGTACTTGAACCGCATCCCCTCTAGTCGACGGCTAGAACGTGAGGCCGGGCGCAATGTTGAAGCGATGTGGCTGACCGGGCGGCTGGTTCCGGATCACAAAACCATAGCTGATTTCCGGAAAGACAATGGCCAGCCAATCCGCAAGACCTGCGCCAGATTCGTCGAGCTGTGCCGCCAGATCGGCGTGTTGAGTGGCGGCAGTGTCGCGATCGATGGGAGCAAGTTCAAAGCCGTCAACAACAGGGATCGCAACTTCACGCCCGGCAAGGTCGAGCTGCGGATAAAGCATCTCGAAGTAAGCGCATCGCGATATCTGGAGGAGATGAGCAGAGCCGATGCCCTGGAGCAATCGGAGGCAAAGCTGCGCAAGGTCACACGGCTGACGGAGAAGCTTGCTCGTGTTCGACAGGAAGTCCAAAGACTGGAAGGAATAGCAGAAGCGCTGGAGGATGTACCCGACGGCCAGATTTCCGTGACCGATCCAGACGCGCGATCCATGGCGACATATGGCAAAGGCACGGGCCTGGTGGGCTACAACGTACAGACGGCCGTTGACGTCGATACCCACCTGATCGTTACACACGAGGTCACCAATGTCGGGAATGATCGATCTCAACTGGCTCCGATGGCCAGCGCCGCCAAGGAGGTTCTGGAAGCCGATAAGTTAGATGCAATAGCCGATCGCGGTTACTTCAACGGAGCTGAACTGCTGCGCTGCCATGAGGCAGGGATCACTGCGACCGTGCCAAGACCGGAGACTTCCAACAACCGCAAGAAGGGCATGTTCGTAAAGGCTGACTTCGTTTACGACGCCAGCGCCGATACGTACATCTGCCCCGCCGGAAAGGCGCTAGCGTACAGGTATACAACGGAGGAAAAGGGCCTGATGTTGCGCCGCTACTGGCGCAACGATTGCCCGTCATGCCATCTCAACGTCCAATGCACAACAGGCAAAGAGCGTCGGGTCACCCGTTGGGAACATGAGCATCTGATCGAGGCCATGTATTCCCGAATGGAAGAGAATCCGAACCTCATGCGTACCCGACGATGCACGGTCGAGCATCCGTTCGGCACCATCAAGGCGTGGATGGGCTCGACCCATTTCCAGATGCGCAGGCTGAAAAACGTCCGAACGGAGATGGCGCTACACGTGCTGGCCTACAACATCAAACGGATGATCAATATGATCGGCGCAAAAGCGCTTTTACGAGCTATAACCGCTTGAGGGGCAACAGCACAGACTTCAGGTCCAAAAGCCCTCATACAACCCTTCAGGACTGCCTCCGACGCCTCCCAGTCCAAGAGAAAAGCAAATTCGAGCCGATCCCGTCAGAACGCACTGAACTGCGCGACCAAGACGGTCGCGCTAGAGATTTCACACATGGGGTAATCGCGGGAGCGAGTCGCCCCTGATGGCCAGAAGTGGTCACGCTCTTGAAGAGCAGGTGGTTGTTCCCCGATAGGATGGA